>NZ_JBHURI010000010.1:0-67865 GCF_042673425.1 Agromyces sp. NPDC056965
GGAACGTTCCCGCCGGGGCATCCGAGTACCTGCAGCTGCTACTTCACGCCGTAGATGGCGCTCGCCGACTGCTCGGCCTCGTGATCGGGGCCGAGCGGAATGCCGGTGCGGTCCTTCAGCAGCAGGGTCGCGATGAAGGCGACCACCATGATGCCCGCGATGTAGAACGCGACCGACGTCGCGGTGCCGGTGGCCTGCACGAGCGCCGCCGAGATCATCGGGGCGAACGCGCCGCCGAGGATCGCGCCGAGGGCGTAGGTGATGGAGACGCCCGAGTAGCGGATCGACGCCGGGAACAGCTCGGTGAAGTACGCGGCCTGCTGCCCGTAGGTGAAGCCGTTGCCGATCGTGAAGAGCGCGAGGCCGGCGAAGAGCAGCCACACGTTGCCGGTGTTCACGAGCGGGAACAGCAGGAAGACCGTGGCGAGGAAGGCGATCCAGCCGATGATGTAGGTGTTCCGGCGGCCGATCCGGTCGGAGACCGAGCCCGCGATCCACGTGACGATGAGCCACACGACAGCGGATGCCGCGACGGCGAGCAGCACGGGCGTGCGCTCCATCCCGACGTGGCCGCCGTCGGCGATCGGCGTGGTGGCGTAGTTCTGGATGTAGCCGCCGGTCGTCATGTAGCCCGCGGCGTTGTTGCCGGCGAAGGTCAGCGCGGCGAGGAGCACCAGCAGCCAGTGCCGCTTGAAGAGCTGGGCGATGGGCGTCTTCGTCTGCTCCTTGCGAGCGGCGATCTCGGTGAAGACGGGGCTCTCGTCGACCGATCGGCGCACGATCATGCCGACGATGATGAGCACGAAGCTCAGCAGGAACGGGATGCGCCAGCCCCACTCGAGGAATGCGTCGCCGGGAGAGATGACGCCCGTCATGAGCGCGAGCACGCCCGAGGCGAGGAGGAGGCCGATCGGCACGCCGATCTGCGGGAACGCGCCGTAGCGGCCGCGCCTGCCGTCGGGCGCGTGCTCGACCGCCATGAGCACCGCGCCGCCCCACTCACCGCCCGTCGAGAGGCCCTGCAGGATGCGCAGGACGACGAGCAGGAGCGGCGCGAGGATGCCGACCTGCTCGTAGGTCGGCAGCACGCCGATGAGGGTCGTCGCCGCGCCCATGAGCACGAGCGTCACGACGAGCATCGCCTTGCGGCCGATCTTGTCGCCGAAGTGGCCGGCGAGGAACGCGCCGAGCGGCCGGAACAGGAAGCTCACGCCGATCGTCGCGAACGACAGGATCGTCGCGAACTCGGGGCCGGCGGGCGCGAAGAAGAGCACCTGGAACACGAGGCCGGCGGCGCTCGCGTAGAGGAAGAAGTCGTACCACTCGATGGTGGTGCCGATCACGGTGGCGAACGCGACGCGGCGGAGCTCCCGTCGTCGCGCGTCGCTCTGGGCCGGGGCGGGGGCGGATGTCGTGGTCATGCGGGGGCGACTCCTCTGTCGGGTCCGCGGTCATGGGCAGCTCGTCGTCGAGCTCGAGACGAGCTATCGGGCCATAATATACGATTTCAAATACGACGATGACCCGTGACGCCGAGGACGGCGGTGATCGTATACGATCAAGCCACGCCCTGACGACGAAGTGGAGCCCGTGTGCTAGACCAGTCCACCATCGAGGCGATCGCCGACGAGCTCCTCGTCGCCGATCGCGACCGCACCATCGTGCCGCGGCTCACCGCGCGGCACCCCGAGATGACCGTCGAGGACTCGTACGCGGTGCAGCAGCTCTGGGCCGAGCGCCGCGCCGCCGCCGGCCACCGCGTGGTCGGCCGCAAGATCGGCCTCACCTCGAAGGTCATGCAGGTCGCCACCGGCATCACCGAACCCGACTACGGCGTCATCTTCGACGACATGGTCGTGGAGTCCGGGGCATCCGTCGAGTTCGACCGGTTCTCGAACGTGCGCATCGAGGTCGAGCTCGCGTTCGTGCTCGAGAAGCCCCTGCAGGGCCCGGATGTCACGATCTTCGACGTGCTCGACGCCACCGCCTACGTCGTGCCGGCGCTCGAGATCCTGAACTCGCACATCGAGCTCGAGGGTCGCACCATCGTCGACACGATCTCCGACAACGCCGCGATGGGCGCCATGGTGGTCGGCGGCCGGCCGGTGAAGGTCGATGAGGTCGACCTCCGCTGGATCTCCGCCCTGCTCTACCGGAACCAGACGATCGAGGAATCGGGTGTCGCAGCTGCGGTGCTCGGCCACCCCGCGATGGGCGTCGCCTGGCTCGCGAACAAGCTCGCACAGCACGGGCAGTCGCTCGAGGCCGGCGAGATCATCCTCGCCGGTTCGTTCACCCGACCCATGTGGGTCGAGCGCGGCGACACCGTGCACGCCGACTACGGACAGCTTGGAGCCGTGACATGCCGATTCGAATGAACCTCCCCGAGACGCTCACGGCCCGCATCGCGGCATCCGACCGCCCGCTCGTCGGCATGTGGGTCTGCTCCGGCAGCCCCATCATGGCCGAGCTCGCGGCCGGCAGCGGCCTCGACTGGGTGCTCATCGACGCCGAGCACTCCCCCAACGGACTCGAGTCGATCCTCGCGCAGCTCTACGCGGTCTCGGCGTACCCGGTCGCACCCGTCGTGCGGCCGCCGATCGGCGACACCGTGCTGATCAAGCAGTACCTCGACCTCGGCGTGCAGAACCTCCTCGTGCCGATGGTCGACTCCGCGGCACAGGCCGCCGAGCTCGCCCGTGCGGTGCGATACCCCGCCGACGGCGTGCGCGGCGTGGGCGCCGCCCTCGCCCGGTCAGCGCGCTGGAACCGGGTCGACCGCTACCTGCAGAACGCCGCGTCGACGATCAGCCTCACGGTGCAGATCGAGTCGGCCGCCGCCGTCGAGGCGGTCGAGGAGATCGCCGCGGTGGACGGCGTCGACGCCCTCTTCGTCGGACCCGCCGACCTCGCCGCCTCGATGGGACTGCTCGGCCAGCAGTCGCACCCCGACGTCGTCGAGGGCGTGCTGCGCTCGATCCGTGCGGGCGCGACCACGGGCAAGCCCGTCGGCGTCAACGCCTTCGTGCCCGCCGACGCCGAGCGCTACCTGACCGCCGGCGCGGCGTTCGTCTCGGTGGGGGCGGATGTCGCGATCGTCGCCCGCGCCTCGGAGGCGTTCGCCGATCGCTTCATCCCGGCGGACGCGTCGGCGCCTCGCGCGAGCTACTGACGAGCCGGCTCGATCGCCCCTCGACAGGGGCGACTGGATCGTATATCATTTCAGATATTGAGAGACGAGGACGTCAATGACATTCGGCATCGCCACCCCCGGCAAGATCATCGCCGTGCACCTGAACTACCCCTCGCGCGCAGCACAGCGCGGCCGCACGCCCGCGCAGCCGAGCTACTTCCTGAAGCCGGCTTCGTCCCTCGCCGCCACCGGCGCAACGCTCGAACGCCCCGCCGGCACCGAGCTGCTCGCGTTCGAGGGCGAGATCGCGATCGTCATCGGCGAGCCCGCCCGCCGCGTCTCCCCCGCCGACGGCTGGAACCACGTGGCATCCGTCACGGCGGCCAACGACTTCGGGCTCTACGACCTGCGGGCCGCGGACAAGGGCTCCAACGTCCGCTCGAAGGGCGGTGACGGCTTCACGCCGATCGGCCCCGTCGCGATCCCCGCGGCCGGCATCGCCGAGGGCGACTGGCGCGTCCGCACCTGGGTGAACGGGCGGCTCGTGCAGGAGGACACCTCGGACACCCTCCTCTTCCCCTTCGGCCGTCTCATCGCCGACCTGTCGCAGCTCATGACCCTCGAGACCGGCGACGTGATCCTCACCGGAACGCCCGCCGGCTCCTCGGTCGTGCTGCCGGGCGACGTCGTCGAGGTCGAGGTCGACGCCCCGGGCGCTCCCGGTGCGCCGAGCACTGGCCGGCTCGTCACGACCATCACGCAGGGCGTCGCCGAGTTCGGCGAGTTCGGCACGAGGCCCGCGACCGACGACCTCCAGCGCGTCGAGGCCTGGGGCGGCGAGGAGGAGCTCGCCGCGGCCGTCGCCGCGGGCCGCGCTTCGACGCCCGCTGCGGCCGGCGCAACTGAGGTCACGACCCCGGCCGCTCCCTCCTTCGAGCTCACCGACGAGCTCCGCGCCGACTTCGGCCGCGTCGCCGTCGCCACCCTCTCGGTGGTGCTCCGCAAGCGCGGATACCACGACATCTTCATCGAGGGCGTCGCCGCCAACCACCCCGGCGATCGCATCGTCGGCCGCGCGAAGACGCTCCGGTTCATCCCGTTCCGGCCCGACCTGTTCCAGAGCCACGGCGGCGGGTTCAACGCGCAGAAGCTCGCCTTCGACACCGTCGCGCCCGGCGAGGTGCTCGTCGTCGAGGCCCGCGGCGAGCGCGGCACCGGCACCGTCGGCGACGTGCTCGCCCTCCGCGCCCAGGTGCGCGGCGCGGCCGGCATCGTCACCGACGGCGGCGTGCGCGACTTCGACGCCGTGGCCGGGTTCGAGATCCCCGTGTTCTCGCAAGGCGCCCACCCCTCGGTGCTCGGCCGGCGCCACGTGCCGTGGGAGGTCGACGTCACGATCGCGTGCGGCGGCGCGGCGGTGCAGCCCGGCGACGTCATCGTGGGCGACGGCGACGGCGTCATCGTGATTCCCCCGCAGCTCGTCGAGGAGGTGCTCGCCGAGGCCCTCGAACAGGAGCGGCAGGAGGCGTACGTCGCCGAGCAGGTCGCGGCCGGGGCATCCGTCGACGGGCTCTTCCCCATGAACGCCGAATGGCTCGCCCGCTATCGAGCAGCGACGGAGGCATGATGAACGCCGAGGTGATCCGGTCCACCGAGAGCAAGTCGCAGCAGGCGTACCGCTTCATCCGCACGCGCATCGACGACGGCCGCTACGTGCCCGGCTACCGACTCGTGCTCGGCGCGATCGCCCGCGAGCTCGACGTCTCGGTCGTGCCGGTCCGTGAGGCGATCCGGCTGCTCGAGGCCGAGGGACTCGTCACGTTCGAGCGGAACGTCGGCGCCCAGGTCGCCCTCGTCAAGGAGACCGAGTACCTGCACACGATGGAGACGCTCGCGCTCGTCGAGGGCGCGGCGACGGCGCTCTCCGCGCCCTTCATCTCCCCCGACCACATCAGGCGGGCCCGCGAGATCAACGAGCGGATGCGTCGCACGCTCGACGACTTCGAGCCGACGCGGTTCACCGAGCTCAACCTCGAGTTCCACGCCGTGCTCTTCGAGGAGTGCCCGAACCCGCACATCCTCGACCTGGTGCACCGCGGCTGGAACCGCATGAAGGTGCTGCGCGACTCCTCGTTCAGCTTCGTGCCCGGCCGCGCGCGCGACTCCGTCGAGGAGCACGAACGCATCCTCGCGCTCATCGAATCGAGCGCCGACGCCCTCGAGATCGAGCTCGCCGCGCGGCACCACCGCACCGCGACGCTCGACGCGGTGCTCGCCGCCCAGTCGCGGCATCCGCGGCCCGCGCCCTGAGGCGCCTCCCCGACACACTTCCCGTTCCAACACACCGAAAGCCGAATGACATGACGCACTACATCCCCGTGGGCCTGCCCGACCGCATCCGCCACTTCATCGACGGCGAGTTCGTCGACTCCGTCGGCGGCGAGACGTTCGACGTGCTCGACCCCGTGTCGAACGAGACCTACGTGCAGGCGGCCGCCGGCCAGCAGGCCGACATCGACCTCGCCGTCGCCGCAGCGAAGCGCGCGTTCGACGATGGCCCCTGGCCCCGCATGCTCCCCCGCCAGCGTTCGCGCGTGCTGCACCGGATCGCCGACCTCGTCGAGGCCCGCGACGCCCGGCTCGCCGAACTCGAGACGTTCGACACCGGCCTGCCCATCACGCAGGCGCTCGGCCAGGCGCAGCGCGCCGCTGAGAACTTCCGCTTCTTCGCCGACCTGATCGTCGCCCAGCGCGACGACACCTACAAGGTGCCGGGTCGTCAGGTCAACTACGTCAACCGCAAGCCCATCGGCGTCGCGGGCCTCATCACGCCGTGGAACACGCCCTTCATGCTCGAGTCGTGGAAGCTCGCCCCCGCGCTCGCCACCGGCAACACCGTCGTGCTGAAGCCCGCCGAGTTCACGCCGCTGTCGGCCTCGCTCTGGGCGGAGATCTTCCGCGAGGCCGGTGTGCCCGACGGCGTCTTCAACCTCGTGAACGGCCTCGGCGAAGAGGCCGGCGACGCGCTCGTCAAGCACCCCGACGTGCCCCTCATCTCGTTCACGGGCGAGAGCCGCACCGGCCAGATCATCTTCGGCAACGCGGCGCCGTTCCTGAAGGGCCTCTCGATGGAGCTCGGCGGCAAGTCGCCCGCCGTGGTCTTCGCCGACGCCGACCTCGACGCGGCGCTCGACGCGACGGTGTTCGGCGTGTTCTCGCTGAACGGCGAGCGCTGCACCGCCGGCTCCCGCGTGCTCGTCGAGCGCTCGATCTACGACGACTTCGTCGCCCGCTACGCCGAGCGTGCGAAGAACATCGTCGTCGGCGACCCGCACGACCCGAAGACCGAGGTCGGGGCGCTCGTGCACCCCGAGCACTACGAGAAGGTCATGTCGTACGTCGAGATCGGCAAGGGCGAGGGCCGGCTCGTCGCCGGCGGCGGCCGCCCCGAGGGACTCGACACCGGCAACTACGTCGCCCCCACGGTGTTCGCGGACGTCTCGCCCGACGCCCGCATCTTCCAGGAGGAGATCTTCGGACCGGTCGTCGCGATCACGCCGTTCGACACCGACGAGGAGGCGCTCGAACTCGCGAACAACACGCGCTACGGCCTCGCCGCCTACATCTGGACGAACAACCTGAAGCGCGCCCACAACTTCGCCCAGTCGGTCGAGGCCGGAATGGTCTGGCTGAACTCCAACAACGTGCGCGACCTCCGCACCCCCTTCGGCGGGGTCAAGGCCTCGGGCCTCGGGCACGAAGGCGGCTACCGCTCGATCGACTTCTACACCGACCAGCAGGCCGTGCACATCACGCTCAACGAAGCGCACTCGCCGCGCTTCGGCACGAAGTAGCCCGCCCTCGGCCGCATCGCAACTGCTCGACCGCATCACAACTGAAGGACGAATCCACATGTCTGCACTCAACGACCGAGTCAAGACCTCCTCCGGCTTCTTCGTGAGCCAGGAGGCCCCGATCCACAGCGACAACCCGGTGCCGACCCCGTCGGTCCCCGCTCCCGACATCCTCCGCTGCGCCTACATGGAGCTCGTCGTGACGGACCTCGCCGCCTCGCGCGTCTTCTACGTCGACGTGCTCGGCCTGTACGTCACCGAGGAGGACGACGAGGCGATCTACCTCCGCTCGACCGAGGAGTTCATCCACCACAACCTCGTGCTGCGCCAGGGCGACGTCGCCGCCGTCGCCGCGTTCTCGTACCGCGTGCGCACCCCCGAGGACCTCGATAGGGCGGTCGCCTTCTACTCCGAGCTCGGCTGCCGCATCGAGCGCCGGGCGGAGGGCTTCACGAAGGGCATCGGCGACTCGGTGCGCGTCGAGGACCCGCTCGGCTTCCCGTACGAGTTCTTCTACCAGTCCGAGCACGTCGAGCGGCTCTCGTGGCGCTACGACCTGCACACGCCCGGCGAGCTCGTGCGCCTCGACCACTTCAACCAGGTCACCCCCGACGTCCCGCGCGCCGTGAACTTCATGCAGTCGCTCGGCTTCCGCGTCACCGAGGACATCCAGGACGACGAGGGCACCGTCTACGCGGCGTGGATGCGCCGGAAGCCCACGGTGCACGACACCGCCATGACGGGCGGCGACGGCCCCCGCATGCACCACGTCGCCTTCGCGACGCACGAGAAGCACAACATCCTCGCGATCTGCGACAAGCTCGGCGCGCTCCGCCGCTCCGACGCGATCGAGCGCGGCCCGGGCCGTCACGGCGTCTCGAACGCGTTCTACCTCTACCTGCGCGACCCCGACGGCCACCGCGTCGAGATCTACACGCAGGACTACTACACGGGCGACCCCGACAACCCCGTCATCACGTGGGACGTGCACGACAACCAGCGCCGCGACTGGTGGGGCAACCCCGTCGTCCCGAGCTGGTACACGGATGCCTCGCTGGTGCTCGACCTCGACGGCAACCCGAAGCCCGTCGTCGCCCGCACGGACTCCTCGGAGATGGCCGTCACCATCGGCGCCGACGGCTTCTCGTACACGCGCTCGGGCGACGAGGAGCAGGGCTTCAAGCTCGGCAACACGCTGTAGGCGCGAACGACGCGCGCGATGACGCCGCCCGGCGCTCCGGATCACCGGGGCCGCCGGGCGGCGTTCGCGTTCTCCGCCGCGCTCAGTCGATGACGAGCACCGCGATCGACCACGACGGGATCGCCAGGAAGCCCTGCGTCGTGAGCTCCACCCGCGCCGGGGCCGCACTCGCCGAACCCGTGATGATCGCGAGCTCGGCCGTCGACGACGCCGGCGCGTCACGTCGGTACGCCACGTGCGACGACTCCGACGCGTTCAGGACGACGAGCCGGCGCACCCCCTCGAGGTCGAGGTCGACGACGCTTCCGCTGTACGCGCCCACCACGAGCGTGTCGCCGAGCCGGGCCGCCGCCGACGGATAGCCGTCGACGGGAAGGCCGGCCGTGATCTCGCCGTCGAGCAGCACGTCGCGCAGCTCGCGCCACACCGCGAGCACCGCGGCGACCTCGTCCCGATGCGCCGCCGGCAGCGAGGCGAGCGGCATCGAGATCTGGGGAACGCCGAAGAAGGCGCCGAACAACTGCCGTGCCGCAGCACCGGGCTTCGCCGACGGATCCCACATGACGGGATCGGCGTGCACGACCTGCCCGCTCGCGAGCAGCCGGAGGTCGAGGATCGACCGACGGTTCTGGAGGGCGTCCGCCGGGCAGTCGTCGGCCCGCACGACGTCGGCGTACGACGCGACCGCCGGGGAGACGTACGGCTGGCGGAACTCGATCAGGGCGCCGGGGCGTTCGAGGTCGACGGCATCGGCGACCCCCCTCAGCAGCACGGTCATCGCCTCTCCCACGTCGGCGAGGTCGCCGTTCGACGGCTCGCCCGCGTACGCCATCGCGTTGTTCAGGAAGTCGATCTTGAGCCCGTCGAGGTCGTAGACGCGCATGAGCCGAGCGCACGTCTCGACGAGGTGCGCGCGCACCTCCGGATGCCTCGGGTCGAGCACCCATGCCCGCAGACCCTCGGCGTAGTGCGTCGCGAAGGGACGCAGCCGGTCGAACGCCTCGCTCTGCTCGCCGAGCAGGAGCGGCGCGATCCACAGCACGACGTCGAGACCCTGCGCATGCAGCCGGCCCGAGAGCGCCGCGAGGTCGGGGAACTTGGACTCGTCGGGCACCCAGTCCCCACAGCCCGCGTACCATCGGCCGTCGCCGAAGCGCTGCCAGCCGTCGTCGATGAAGACGGATCGGCAGCCGAGCTCGGCGGCGACCGCGACATCCGACTCGATGATCTGCTCCGAGATGCGCTGCGAGTAGGCGTACCAGGTCGAGTAGACCGGCTCCCGCGACGCCGTCGACGCGGGTCGCACCGGCAGGTCGGCCCGTACCGCCCCTGAGATCGCCCGGACCGCGCGCCCGTACGGCATCGCCTCGCCGACGAGCACGAGGCCGAGTCCGGCCTCCAGCTCGGCGAGTCGCCCCTCGATCGGCAGGCGCACGACGAAGGTCTTCTCCTCCTCGGAGACGCCGTACTGCAGCTCGCCCTCGTGCACCAGGCAGTCGAAGCCGAAGGCGAGCCGGCTGTCGCCGTCGGCGTCGTAGAGCACCCCGATCGGCGCCGACCTCACCGCGCTGAAGCGATCGCGCCCCTTCCAGTCGGCGGGGAGGCCGCGATCGGCCGAGAGTCCGGGATTCCAGTAGCCGGCGGCGTTTCCCAACGGCAGTTCGAGCACGACCTGCCCCTCGCCCTGCACGGCGAGGCCGATCCGCACGAGACCGCCGTCCTCGGACTGCTCGGACACGCGGACCGCGCCCCCGGTGCCGAGGCGGATGCCCCTGGGGAGCTCGGTCCACTCGATCAGCGAGAGGTGATGGTCTTCAAGTAGCACGTGCAGGACTCCTATTGCTTGACTGCGCCGGCGAGGATGCCGGCGACGAAATGACGCTGCAGGAACAGGAACAGCACCAGGATCGGCAGCACCGACAGGAGCGTTCCCGTCATCAGCTGCCCGTAGTCGGTGGTGCCGATGCCCTGCAGCGAGGCGAGCGAGACGGGGATGGTGAACGACTCCGGCGTGCGCAGCACGACGAGCGGGTAGACGAACTCGTTCCACTGGCCGAGGAACAGGAAGATCGCGAGGGCGGCGATCGCGGGACGCACCGTGGGCAGCACGATCCTGCTGAACACCCGGAACTCCCCCGCGCCGTCGACCCGGGCGGCCTGGAGCAGCTCGTCGGGGACGGCCAGCATCGTCTGGCGCATGAGGAAGATGCCGAACGGCATCGCGAGGCTCGGCAGGATGAGGGCCTGATAGGTGTCGAGCCAGCCGAGGGTCACCATGATCTGGAAGAGCGGCACGAGCGTCACCTGCGACGGCAGGGCGAGCGTGACCAGCACGGCGCCGAACAGCACGCCGCGCCCGCGGAACTCGAACTTCGCGAAGGCGTAGCCCGCTGCGGTGCAGACGACGAGGCCGAGCACCGTGTACACGGACGCCACGAGCACGGAGTTGCCGATCGCGCGGCCGAAGAGCGTCTCGGTGAGCAGGCCCGACAGGTTGTCGAGGAAGGCGGGGCCGGGCAGCAGGTTCGGCGGCGAGGCGAAGATCTCCCTCGAGGGATACGTCGTCGCGATGATGAGCCAGTAGAACGGCAGGATCATCACGACGCTGCCCGCGGCGATCACCGTCGTGAGGACGAGCGATCTGGTGCGTCGGCCGCGGACGCCGACCAGTGCGTCGGTCATCGGGTCTTCTCCTTGAAGAGGCGGAACTGGATGAGCGAGATCACGGCGATGATGAGCGTGAGCGCATAGCCGATCGCCGAGGCGTAGCCGAAGTCGAAGTACCGGAACCCGTTCTGGTAGAGGTACATGCCGATCGTCAGCGTCGCGTTGTCGGGACCCCCGTTCGTCAGCACGTAGGGCTCGTCGAAGAGCTGGAGCGTGCCGATGGTCGAGAGGATCACGGTGAGCAGCAGCGCGGGTCGCAGCCCGGGCATCGTGATGTTCCAGAAGCGCTGCCACCCATTCGCGCCGTCGACCTGGGCGGCTTCGTAGAGCTCGCCCGGGATCGATTGCAGCTGCGCGAGGTAGATGATCGCGTTCTGGCCCGTGTAGTGCCAGGTCATCGCGAGCACGATCGAGATCTTCGCCCAGAACGGGTCGACGAGCCATGGGATCGGACCGATGCCGATCGCGCCGAGCAGTTCGTTGACCACGCCGTCGCCCGAGTCGAACAGCGCCCTGAACAGGATGCCGTAGGCGACGAGGCCCATGACGATCGGCACGAAGTAGGTGGTGCGCCAGAACGCCCGCCACTTGAGCAGCATCGAGTTGAACGCGACCGACAGCACGATGCCGAGGGCGAGCATGAGCGGGACCTGCACGACCAGGATGAGGAACGTGTTGCCGAGCGCGGTGTAGAACAGGGGGTCCTGCGCGAGGCGGATGTAGTTGTCGAGGCCGACGAAGGCGGTGACGCCGCCGACGTTCTGCGTCAGGCTGACCCAGAATGCGGAGAGGTACGGATAGAGCTTGAAGCCCAGGAACAACAGGATCGTCGGCAGGAGGAAGAGGTACGGCGTGAGCCGGGGGTGGCCGATCGAGGAACGGCGGCGGCGCGACGGCGGACGGCGGCGGTCGGTCGCCGGCCGCTCGTCGACGGTCTCGAGGAGTGCGTTCACGTGTGAGTCGCTTCGTCAGGGGGTGCGCCGGCGGGTCGCGCCGGCGCACCCGGCCGGTCAGTCGGACGCGAGCTTGCGGTTCGTCTGCTGCGCCACCTGTTCGGCGGCCTCATCCAGCGCGTCCTGCGGGTCGGCCCCGGAGAGGAGCACGCGCGTCTGCGCGTCGGTGAGGGCCTTCAACGCGCGCGCGTAGTCGCTCGTGAAGTTGACGACGGGGGTGTCCTGCGCCAGCTCGGCGATGAAGATCTCGTTCGGCGACTGCCCGTTGAAGTACTCGCTCGGTTCTGCGAACCCCTCGGATTCGAGCATCGGCTTGTAGCCGGGGAACATGCCTCCGCCGTCGTAGACGACCTTCTGTCCCTCGAGCGTGCCGAGCGCGAAGTTCACGAACTCCCATGCCGTGCGCTGGTTCTTGCTCTCGGTCGGGATCGAGAGGTAGGTGCCGCCGTTCACCGCCGCCGTGATGCCGCCGGGCTCGACGGCCGGTGGGAGGCGGACGCCCCAGTTGCCGGCCATGTCGGGCGCCTCGTTCTCCATGACGCCGGCCATCCATCCGCCCGACGGCATGATCGCGACGTCGGTCTCTCCGCGGAGCGACTCGAGCAGCGTGTCCCAGCTGCCCTGCTGGTCGCCGACGATGCCGAGGTCGTTCGCCTTCTTGATGAGCTCGAGGGCGTGCACGCCGGCCTCGTCGTTCATCGTGATCTCGCCCTGCTCGTCGAAGTAGAACGAACCCTGCAGCGCCGTGAGCAGCTGCCAGAGTCCGGCCGAGTCCGCCGCGGACGCCGCCTTGTCCTGGTTGTAGAGGTTGACGCCCGTCTTCTCCTTGATCGTGACGCCCGCCTCGAGCAGCTGGTCCCACGTCTCGATCGAGTCGATGTCGACGCCGGCCGCCTCGAAGACGTCGGTGCGGTAGAAGAAGCCGGTGGCGTTGACCTCGTACGGAATGCCGTAGACGGCACCGTCGGCGCCCGAGCCGCTCTTCCACGCTCCCGACGGGAAGTCGTCGGCGAGCTCGTCCGCGCCGAAGTCGCGCAGGTCGACGAGTTCGCCGGGGAACTTCTCGACGTAGTTGCCCATGTAGTCGATGCCGATGTTCAGCACGTCGGGCAGTCCGGAGCCCCCGGCTGCCATTCCGGTCGTGATCTTCTCCCAGATCGCCGGGTTGCCGACGTCCTGCACGTCGATCTCGACATCGGGGTGGAGCTCCTGGAAGGCGGGGATCGCCGCCTTGAGCCCGTCGCCCGGAGCATCCCACGTCCAGATCGTGATCTTGCCCGACACGTCGCCATCGGTTGCGCTGTTGTCGGCCGAGGCGGCCGAGCATCCGACGAGTGCCGTAGCGGTCGCGATGGCGGCTGCTGTGACCGCCACCCCGCGTGATCGCTTGTTCAACGTGAACCTCATTGTTCGCAGTCCTTTCTCGGTGAGTCGCGTCATCGGCGACTCGGCGACAGTAACATATTGCGTGTATATATGCAGCAAGAGTCTGCAAACTTGCAACGGAGGCGAAAATGGATGAATCGGTGTTCCATCTGCGCGCGGGGGGCGTGAGCGTCGTCATCCAGGCATCCGGCAGCACGCTGCCCGTGATCTGCCACTGGGGACGCGACCTCGGACCACTCGACGAGGCCGCCCTCGCCCGGGTCGCCGAGCATGCGCGCGTCACCCGTGTGACGAGCGAACCGGACCAGCCCGTCGCGGTCGGCGTGCTGCCCGAGCCGAAGCAGGCCTGGATGGGTCCGCCCGGCCTCACCGGCGATCGCGCCGGGCGCGCGGGCTTCCCCGACTTCGACGACGTCGTCGTCGACGTCGAACAGGTCGACTCGGCGACGATCGCGCACCGGCTCGTGTCCACGGCGACGGATGCCGCGAACCGACTCGCCGTCCGCCTCGAGTTCGAGCTCCTCCGTTCCGGCCTGTTGCGCGTGCACGCCGTCGTCCGCAATAACGGCGAGGAGCGGTACCGGCTCGATGGGCTCGACCTCGCCCTCCCGGTGCCCGGCCGCACGGCCGAGCTGCTCGACTTCTCGGGGCGTCACGGCGGCGAACGGCGCCCCCAGCGCGCGACGATCACCGACGGCACCCACGTGCGCGAACAGCGCCGCGGGCGCCCCGGACCCGACGCGACGACGCTGCTCGTCGCCGGCACCGAGGGCTTCGCCTTCGACCGCGGTGAGGTCTGGGCGGTGCACCTCGGCTGGTCGGGCAACCTGCGTCTCTGGGCGCACCGCACGAACGGCGGGCGGACCGCCCTCGGCGGCGGCGAGCTCCTGCTGCCCGGCGAGGTCGAGCTCGACCCCGGCGAGGAGTACGAGATGCCCTGGCTGTACGCCGCATACGGCGTCGGCCTCGACGATGCATCCGCTCGCATTCACGACGCCCTGCGCGCCCGGCCGACGCACCCCGCCGTCGGGCGGCCGGTCACGCTGAACACCTGGGAGGCGGTGTACTTCGACCACACGCTCGAGCCGCTCCACGAACTCGCCGGGATCGCCGCCGAGGTCGGCGTCGAGCGGTTCGTGCTCGACGACGGATGGTTCCTCGGCCGCCGGCACGACCGCGCAGGGCTCGGCGACTGGGTCGTCGACCCCGAGGTGTGGCCGCGCGGACTCGCACCGCTCGTCGATCGCGTCCGCGGTCTCGGCATGCAGTTCGGCATCTGGTTCGAGCCCGAGATGGTCAACCCCGATTCCCGGCTGGCTCGCGCCCACCCCGAGTGGATCCTCTCACCGCAGCACCGGGACGCCCCGCTCGCGAGGCAGCAGCTCGTGCTCAACGTCGGCCACCCCGATGCGCGCGCCCACCTGCGTGATCGCATCGTCGAGCTCGTCACCGAGCACCGCATCGACTACGTCAAGTGGGATCACAATCGCGATCTCGTCGAACCCGTCGATCGCGTGACCGGCCGGGCGGGCGTGCATCGCCAGACGCAGGCGGTCTACGCCCTCATCGACGAGATCCGCGCGGCCTGCCCATGGCTCGAGATCGAATCGTGCTCGGCCGGCGGCGGCCGGATCGACCTCGGCATCGCCGAGCGCACCGACCGGTTCTGGACGAGCGACTCGAACGACCCGCTCGAGCGCCAGCGCATCCAGCGCTGGACGAGCCTGCTGATGCCGCCCGAACTGCTCGGAGCGCACGTGGGCGCGGCGACCGCCCACGTCACCGGTCGCACCAGCTCGATCGACTTCCGAGCGATCACCGCGATGATCGGCAGTTTCGGCATCGAATGGGACCTGCGCCAGGCGACCCCCGACGAGCGTGCCGCGCTCACCGGGTGGATCTCCGAGTTCGTGCGCCTGCGTCCGCTCATCGAACGCGGCAGGCTGCACCGCCTCGAGAGCGAGCCGGCGATCCTCGCCCAGACCATCGTCTCAGCCGACCGTCGGCATGCGATCGCGACGATCGCGACGATCGACTCCCCCGCGCACGTGCCCGGACCGGCACTCCGGCTCGCGGGACTCGACCCCGCGGCGAGCTACCGCGTGGCCCGAGTGCGGCCCGAAGTCGCCGCCGACCCGACGTCGACCCGCCGACAGCCGGACTGGTGGTCGGAGGCGGGCATCTGGCCGGGCGCCGTCCTCGCCGAGGTGGGGCTGCCGATGCCGGTCCTGCGCCCCCAGGAGGCCGGACTGATCGAGCTGGTCGCGCTGTGACCGGACTCCGCATCGCGACCGACGACGCATCGCTCGCGGAGATGTTCGGCTGGGCGACGCAGGCCGCCGCCCGCTTCGTCGTGGCCGACGGCGACCACGGGCCGCTCGATGTGTCGGAGGCCGACTCCGGCCCGTACCGCACGGCCGACTACCGGGCGAGCTATCACGCCGGCTACCGGTTCCGCAGCGGCTACTACCTTCGAGACTTCGCGCATCAGGCGGTCGGTGCCCAGCTGCTCGGGCTGGCGCGGCACAATGCCTCGATGCTCGAGAGCTTCGTCCGCACCGCGACGCCCGAGCACGGCGGCTGGCCCGTGTGGGCGCTGAACTTCGACCGGGTCACCCCGCTCGCCATCGACTATCGCGGCCCCGACCGCTTCGTGCGCGAGCTCCCCGCCGTGTTCGAGCTCGTCGAGCTCGTGCATGTGCTCTATCGCTGGACCGGCGATCCGGCCCTCCTCGAGCATCACGGGTACTGGCGGCGCACGCTGACCGACTTCGTCGCCGCGCACGACCGGATCCTCCCGAACGGAGTGGCGGAGGCCGACGGACCCGGCATCTTCGACGGCGCGGCGAGCTACAACGAGCGACCCGCGGGAGCGCTGCTGGAAGCCGGTGACGCGTTCGCGGCGCAGTATGCGGCGAACCTGCATGCCGTGAGCCTCGAGTCCGCACTCGGCGAGCACGAAGCGGCCGACCGGTTCGCGGCGGCCGCCGAACGGCTCGCCGCGGTCTTCGCCGACGAGTGGGGCGCTGCTGGTCGATCGGCCGGCGAACTCGTCTCCGCACGCGACGCCGACGGGACGCCGCTCCGGGAATGGCTGAAGGAGGCGAACTGGTTCCCGCCCCTCAAGGGTCTCGTCGACGCCGACCACCCGAACCGCGCCGCGGTGCTCGAGCACATCGACCGCGCGTGCCGTCACGACACCACCGCGCCGCGCAACGTCGAGGCCCTGAGCTACCTGCCCGACGTGTTCCTTCGGCACGGACGCCCCGACACCGCGTACGAGTGGATGCGCACGGTGTACGACGCGCGCGCTGAGCAGCACGAGGTCGCCGCGCAGGGGGCGAACGGCGACTACCCCGAGGTGTCGTTCACCCTCGTCGCGCAGATCGTCGCCGGCTTCCTCGGCCTCGAGCCGAACGCGGCCGCCTCGGCCGTGACCACGCGGCACGCGCTGCCGAGCGGCGTCAGCCGCCTCGCGGCATTCGACATCCCCTTCGGGGACGGCTTCATCGGCGTCGGCGTGGAGCTCGACGATGAGCTGTGGCTCGAGAACCTCACCGCACGCGATCTCGAGTGGAGACCGGTCATCGCCCGCGACGACCGGTTCCACGACCCGCACCTCGGCGGGCCGTGCTCACTCGGCCGGGCCCGCTCGGAGGGCGCTCACCGCGTGGCGCCCGGAGAGCGCCGCTCGATCCGCCTCTGAGGTCGAGCGCGTCGATCGACGTCGAGCGTTCGATCGACGTCAGACCGGCACGGGGCCGGTCGACTGCCGCAGCCGCAGCTCGGGGTCGATGAGCGCCTCGGTCGTCTGCACCGCGCGGTTCTGGATCATGGTGACGAGGGTCCGAACGCAGCTCTCGGCGAGGCTCTCGACCGGCTGGCGCACCGTCGTGAGCGGCGGATCGGTGAAGTCGAGCAGGTAGGAGTCGTTGTAGCCGATGACGGAGAGGTCCTTCGGCACCTCGAGGCCGCGCCGGGTCGCCGCCCGGATCGCGCCGAGCGCCATGTCGTCGCTCGAGGCGACGATCGCCGTGACCCCGAGCTGCAGCAGTTCTTCGGCGGCGTGGCGTCCGCCGTCGACGCTGAAGTGGTGTCGCACCACGAGGTCCTCCGCGTCGTTCAAGCCACGCGCGTCCATCGCCTCGAGGAACCCCTCGACGCGTCGATCGGCGGGCGTGTTGCCGACCGGCCCTGCGCACATCCCGATGCGCCGATGGCCGAGGTCGTACAGGTGCGACACCGCGATCTCGGCAGCCTGCCAATCGTCGGTGGAGACGACCGGAGTGCGCGAGTCGACGAAGGCGCCGTTGACGCTCATGTACGGGATGCCGCGGGACTCGAGCAGCTCCCGGGCGACGGGATCGGCGTTGCGCAGCGTGTTGCTCGACGAGAGGAACACCGCAGCCGCGATGCCCGCGTCGAGCATGACCTCGATGTAGTCGCGCTCCACGACCGAGCCCGGAACGACGGGACAGATCACGGCACGGAGCCCGTGCGGGCTCAGCTCGCTCTCGACCGCGGTGCACATCGCGGCGAAGATCGCATCCTTGAGCGCCGGAATGAGCAGCAGCACGATCTCGCCCTTGACCGGTCGTTCGTACCCGATCTTCGCCAGTGCGCGCTCCACCTGCTCCCGGGTGCTCGCCGAGACGCCGTACTTGCGATTGAGCACCCGGCTCACGGTGGCCTCGCTGACACCGGCGATCGCGGCGACCTCCGCGAGGCGGACGGATCCTGCGGGCGACCGCGTTCGGCGAGCGACGCCGGACTTCGGCGTCTGATCGGCGGTCGTGTCTCCCATTGCACCATTCTTGCCGATACCGCGGCGTCCGGTGTGTTCCGCGGCACTGCGATCCGCGTCGTCGCCGCGGTGAGCGGCACCGCACCGTTCACCTTCAGGTCGCCCGCGGGTCATCCGCCATCCCTACCGTCGGTGGGGGCGCGCCCGACCGCGCGCCACCGACGAACAGGAGATCGATCGATGCCAGGCAAGTCGCCCATCAGCCGCAGGACCATCCTCACCGCGGGAGGCCTCGGCGTGCTCGGTGCCGCTGCGCTCCCGACCGCTGCACACGCCGAAGCCGGCGACGCCGAGCGCGGGGCCACCGGCGGCCCGCGCGCGAAGGCGCCGAAGCTGCGCTTCCGCGCCGACGGCACCTTCAAGGTCGTGCAGTTCAACGACACGCAGGACGACGAGTTGACCGACCGTCGCACCGTCGAGCTCATCGAGAAGACCCTCGACGCCGAGGCGCCCGACTTCGTGCTCATCAACGGCGACGTCATCACGGGCGGCTGCGAGACGCGTCTCGCCGTGAAGCAGGCGATCAACAACGTCGTCTGGCCGATGGAGAGCCGCGGCATCCCGTGGGCGGTCACCTACGGCAACCACGACGAGGACTCGCTGCCGCAGTCGGGCGTCGATGAGGCGATGATGCTCGACTTCTACCGCAGCTACGACTTCAACATGAACGCCGAGAACATCGCGGGAGTCACGGGCACCGGCAACACGATCGTGCCGATCCGCACCGCCGGCCGCGGCAACGACACCGCGTTCAGCCTGTGGCTCCTGGACTCGGGTCGCTACGCGCCCGGCGCCATCGACGGGCAGGACTTCGCCGGTTACCCCACGTGGGACTGGCTGCGCATGGACCAGGTCTCGTGGTACCGCGAGGAATCGCAGCGCCTCGAGAAGAAGTTCAAGCGAAAGGTGCCGGGCCTCATGTTCATCCACATCGCGCTCTGGGAGCACCGGTTCATGTGGTGGGGCGGCGTCGACACGCGCACCGAAGCGGATGCCGCGCGCGGACGCACCCGTCACGCGATCGTCGGCGAGCGCAACGAGGACGAGTGCCCCGGCCCCTTCAACTCGGGCATGTACAACGCGATCCTCGAGCGCGGCGACGTCAAGGGCGTCTTCGTCGGCCACGACCACGTCAACGACTACGTGGGCAACTACTACGGCGTGCTGCTCGGCTATGCGCCCGGCACGGGCTTCGGCGCCTACGGGCTGGCCGGGGACGAGCGCAACCGCATGCGCGGCGGCCGGGTCTTCGAGCTCACGCAGGCGGGCGACGAGGTCGACATCGCCACGCGCGTGGTCTACGCACGCGACTACGGCATCGACCTCACGGCGAACGACCAGCCGATGGAGCCGACGCCGCTCGCGCCCAAGCAGGCGGCGATCTGAGGTTTCGGCGGAACGTGCGGCGGGGCGGGTGGGCGTGAACGGGCCGCCCGCCCCGCTGCCACTCGTGGGTTACGCCTCGGGCCGGCCTCGGCCGGCCTCGGCGGGGCGGTCGCCCTCGGCGAGGAACGCGATCGCCGCCGCCTTGAACGCCCTCGATGTGAGTGCTGAGACGTGATCGCGACCCGGCACCGAGACGAGATCGGCGCCCCACTCGAGGGCGAGCTCCTGCGCGCCGACCGGCACGGGGTCGTTCTCACCCACGACGAAGAGCACCGGGATGCCACCGGGGATCGCCAGCGGCGCACCCGAGACGCCCTCGATGACGGCCAGCAGTGCTTCGCGGTCGGCACCCGCCGCGATCGCGGGGCGCAGTACCTGCTCGATCACCGGGTCGCGGGGCGTCTCGTCGCGGAGCAGCACTGCGCGCGCGTCGTCGATCGCCCAGGTGGCGAAGAGCTCGTTCGGGCCTGCGCCGCCCACGACGACCCGGCGCACCCGCTCGGGGGAACTCGTCGCCAGCGCCGAGAGCACGCGGTTGCCCATCGAGTACGCGACGACGTCGACCACGTCGGCGCCGGCGGAGTCGAGCACCGCGACGAGGTCGGCCCCGAGCAGTTCGGGGGCGTACGACGCGGCATCGATCGGCTTGTCGCTCGCACCGTGGCCGCGCAGGTCGAGCGTGATCGTCGTTCGGCCGGCGTCGTCGAGGGCGCGCACCCAACCGGTGCCCTCCCATGTGATCGCGGCGTCCGACGCGAAGCCGTGCACGAGCAGCACCGGCGGCGGCGCGGCGGCCGGGGCTGCGCTCCCGTCGGCCCGCTCAGCCGGCTCGACCGCGTGCACTCGGTATCCGATGAGCACCCCGTCGGGGGCTTCCGCGTAGAGGGTCGGGGTCGTCGCCGTGCCGGCCTGCCTCACGAGGCGGCCTCGTCGAGCACCGTCGACTCGGCGATGACGACGCCGGCGTGGCCGAGCTCGGCGAGTGCGGACGCCGATGACTCCGCCGCGACGCCCGCGATGAGGTCGGTGAAGACGCGCACGTGCTGGCCGTGCTCGACCGCGTCGAGCGCGCTCGCTCGAACGCAGTAGTCGGTGGCGATGCCGACGACGTCGATGTCGGTGATGCCCCGGGCGGCGAGCACGTCGCTCACGCTCGCGCCCGCGTCATCCGTGCCCTCGAAGATCGAATAGGCGGGCACTCCCTGCCCCTTGCGGATGTGCACCTCGACGCCCGAGGTGTCGAAATCGGGGTGGTACTCGGCCCCCGGAGTGTCCTCGACGCAGTGCGGCGGCCAGGTGTCGACGAAGTCGGGTTCGGCGTCGACGGCGAAGTGGCCGCCGTTGTCGTGCTCGCCCGAGTGCCAATCACGGGATGCCGCGACGAGCGCGTACTCGCCCCGGTGCTGCTGCAGCAGGCGCGTGACGCCGGCGGCGACGGCCGCTCCCCCGTCGACGCCGAGTGCGCCGCCCTCGGTGAAGTCGTTCTGCACGTCGATGATGAACAGGGCCCGCGTCATGGCTCGCTCCTTCGCACGTTGAAGACGGCACTGCTCGGCCGATGCACCCATTCTTCCAGCGATCGGCGTCGGGGCGCAGTGTTCAGCGTTCCGCGAACCGCGCGATCACTGGTTCGAGAGGTTGTCGCCGCAGAGGTAGAAGCCGGTCGTCAGCGTGTCGATCGCCTGCTTCGCCTCGTCGGTGACGTCGCCGAGGGCGTAGATCGCGAACGTCAGGGTGGAGCCGTCCTGCGCACGCACGACGCCCGAGAGCGTGTAGCCGGTGTCGATCCACCCGGTCTTCGCCGAGACCGCACCGTCGGCGACCGCGTTGTCGCCCGAGAAGCGGTCGTCGTAGCTGAGCGAGCCGCGCTCGCCCGAGACCGGCAGGCCGTCCATGAGCACGCCGAGGTTGCCCTCGCGGGCGTTGATCTTCACGAACAGACGCGTCAAGTACGCGGGCGGCACGGCGTTGTTGTCGGACAGTCCGGAACCGTCGACGACCGTGATGCCCGTGGTGTCGATGCCGTAGGCTGCGAGGCCCTGCAGCACGCCGGCGTTGATGGCGCCAAAGGTGTTGCCGGCGCCCGTCTCGATCGCCACGAGGCGGGCGAGCATCTCGGCCGCGGTGTTGTCGGAGACGACGAGCGCCTTGTCGACGAGCTGCGCGACGGTCGGCGACTGCACCTGGCCGAGCTGCTGCGCCCCTGCGGGCGCGACGCCGCGCTCGACCACGCTGATGCCGCCGAGCTCGCTCGCGAACGCTTCGCCGGCCCGGCCGACCGGGTCGCCGCTGCGCCATGACGTGTTGGCGCCCGGGTTGTCGCGATCGCCGTCGACCATGAGCGCTGCGATGTTCGACATGTAGCCGTCCTCGCGCTCCTTGATGGCCCAGCTCGGCTCCCATTCGTCGCCGCTGAAGTAGCTCGCGTCGAGGATCAGCTTCGTGAGCGGCGGGTTCGCCGGGTCGGCGGCCCACGCCGCCTCGACCTGGGCCGCGAGGTCGTCGAGGTGGGCGGCGCCCGGGTAGACCGTCTCGGTGCCGCTCGAGGTGCGCGAGAGGGTGGCGTCGCCGCCGCCCACGAGTACGACCGAGCCGGGCTCCGAGCCCTTCACGACAGTCGTCGGGGTGCGGTAGTCGGGACCGAGCACCGAGAGCGCGGCGGCCGAGGTCAGCACCTTCATGACGCTCGCGGTGCGGGACGCGGTCGTGCCGCCGCGGTCGTACAGCACTTCACCCGTCGCGGCGTTCACGACCTGCGCCTGGAAGTTCGCGAGACGCCCGTCGGCCGCGCGATCGGCGACCGAGCAGGTGCGGAGGCGAGCCGCCGCAGCGATCGTCTCGGGCACCGGCCGCGCCGGGTCGACGGTTGGCGTGGGCGTCGCGGTGGTGATGGCGGCAACGGATGCCGCTCCGCCGCCGCCGCTGGCGATGCCGGCCGCGACCGCACCGCCGCCGATCAGGCCGAAGGCGACGACGCCGCCCGCGATCATGAGCGGCAGCCGGTGCTTGCGGGCGAATGCGGAGATCGAGGCGAGCACGCCGGTCTTCGGGGAGGCGGCTGCATCGGTTGCCGAGGTGTCGGCGGGTGCGTCCGTGGCGGCGAGCACGTCCGCGTCGGCGAGTGCGTCTGCGTCCGTGGGCAGTTCTGCGTCCGTGGGCAGTTCTGCGTCCGTGGGCACGTCCGCGTCCGTGGGCATATCCGCGTCGGCGGGCACGCGCAAGGGGTCGCCGTCGTCGGGGGTCTCCCCCGTGGCATCCGTCTCGTCGATCACCCGGGTGATCCTACGCGAGCCATCCTCAAGAGAACCTGATCATGCCCCCGATCGAGCCCGTCGATCGGGGGCGGCCGATCACTCGCCCGGGTAGGCGAGTCCGATCTGCCGGCGGATCTCGTCGAGCGATGCCATGATCGCGACCGTCTCGTCGATCGGCAGCAGGTCGCCCGAGAGGGTGCCTGCGGCCACGAGCCGTTCGACCGCCTCGGCCTGGAACTGCATGCCGCGACCGACGACTTCCGAACGATACTCCTCGAGCTGCGTGCCGTCGGCCGCGATGACCCGGAAGGTCGTCGGCGTGTACCAGACGTGGTCGATCTCGATGCGGGCCTTCGTGCCGAGCACGACGGCGGTGTTCGGCCCCTTCACGTCGCTCGCGGACAGGGTCGAGGCCATGCGCCCGCCCTCGTAGCCGTAGACCACGGCCACCTGCGCGTCGGCACCCGTCGACTTGAAGGTCGCCGACGCCTGCGTCGTCGCCGGTGCACCGAAGAGGTCCCATGCGAAGGAGATGGGGTAGATGCCGAGGTCGAGCAGCGCGCCGCCGCCGAGCTCGAGCGCGTTGATGCGGTGCGCCGGGTCGTCGGAGAGCAACTGCGTGTGGTCGGCGATGAGCGTGCGCACGTCGCCGAGCGTGCCGGCGGCGATGATCTCGCGGATCCGCGCCATGTGCGGCAGGTACCTGGTCCACATCGCCTCCAGCACGAGGAGCCCCTTGGCGGAGGCGAGCTCCGCGAGTGCCCGCGCCTCGGCCGCGTTGACGGTGAACGCCTTCTCGACGAGCACGTGCTTGCCGGCTTCGAGCGCGAGCGTCGCGCCGGCGGCGTGCATCGGATGCGGCGTCGACACGTAGATCACGTCGACCTCGGGGTCGGCGACGAGTGCTTCGTAGCTGGCGTGCGCGTTCGGGATGTCGAACTCGGCGGCGAATGCGTCGGCACTCTCCTGCGAGCGTGACCCCACCGCCTGCACGGTGAATCCGTTGAGCTTCAAGTCGTTGGTGAAGGCGTGCGCGATGCCGCCCGTCGCGAGGATGCCCCAGCGCAGTCGTTCCGTCATGTCGACAGCCTATGCCGCCGGCGCCCACGGCTCGACCGCGGAGCCGACGGCGACGCCCTCTGTACGGGGAGCTGCGGCCGGGCGATGTTCAGGTTAGCTTCGGCGTAGCGCCTGTTTCTCCTGCGCAGGCGAACGGCCCGGAGACCCCGGGCCGTTCGTGCGCGTGGGCGAGAACTCAGCCGCAGTACTCGGTGGGCACGGTGGGATCCGGCGACGAGGTGATCGCAGCCACCACGCCGTCCTCGACGGTGAAGACGATCCAGGCGCCGGAATCGGCGGTGCTGTGGAAAGTCGTGGTGCCGTATTCACGCGTGAGCTCGAGGTCGGGGTACGCCGACTCGACCTCGGCGAGGTCCGAACCGAGCGCGATGCCGGCTGCCGTCGACGCCGAGTTCTCGAGTGCGCCGGAGACGTTCCATCCGTCGACACCGACCCACTTGACCAGCTCATCCCCGTCACCGTCGACGACGGTGAGATTCGGGAGTTCGTCGGCGGTGAAGTGGCGTACTCCGGGGTTCGGGCAGTCGTCCTGCACGGTCGCGTACGGCCCCAGGCTGCTCCCCTGCGCGGGAAGCGCCGCACCGCGCTCGACCGGCCCGATTCCGGCGCCGTCGATGATCCACGTCGAGGGGTCGTCGACGTCGACCGGCGTGGGTTCGGCCGGCTCCGAGATGGCAGGCGGAGTGGTCGCCGACGGAACGGAAGCAGTCGGAGTCGACCCCTCGGCGGAGGAAGAGCACCCCGCGAGGACGAGCACCGCTGCGATGGCGGTGACGAGGGCTGATGTACGCATGGCTGGACACTATCGGGGCACGGCGTGAGGAGCGAGACGCCGACACGAAAGTCAGGGCTGGCACCGAGCCAGCTCCCGCTTCGCACTCCGGATCGTGCCGGCCTCGTCGCACGAAACGCAGACTCCGTCGCACGAAACGCAGAAGGGCCCGGATCTCTCCGGGCCCTTCTGTTCACTGGAGCCGCCTGTGGGAATCGAACCCACGACCTTCTCATTACGAGTGAGACGCTCTGCCGACTGAGCTAAGGCGGCGTGGCATCCGGAGCGCTGGAAGCGCACCGACTGGCACGAGAATCCATGTTAGCGGGTTTCGGGAGCCTCGATGACCACCTTCAGCACTTCGGGTCCCCTGCGGGCACGGTGCCGTCGATGAAGTAGGCCTCGACGGCGTCGTTCACGCACGCATTCGACTTGTTGTACGCCGTGTGACCTTCGCCCTCGTACGAGATGAGCACGCCGCTGTCGAGCTGCTCGGCGAGCGCGACCGCCCACTCGTACGGCGTCGCAGGGTCGCCCGTCGTGCCGATCACGAGGATCGGCGCAGCGCCCGCTGCGTGGATCTCGGTGCGCTCGACATCGCTCTGGTACGGCCAGTTGATGCAGCCGAGGTCTCCGAACCCGAAGTAGGGCCCGATGATCGGTGCGACCTCGGCGGTCGCCGCGGCGTTCTCGCGCATCACCGCGACGTCGGACTGGTACGTGTAGTCGAGGCAGTTGACCGCGGTGAACGCCTCGGCCGAGTTGTCGAGGTAGGTGCCGTCTTCACTGCGGCCGTTGTACCCGTCGGCGAAGGCGAGCGCCATGTCGGCGTCGCCGAACATGACCGACTCGAACATGTCGCCCAGGTACGGCCAGGAGTCCTCGCTGTAGAGCGGGTAGATGATCGCCGTGACGAGGGTGTCGGCGCCGACGAGGCGACCGTCGGTGCCGCGCAGCGGGCTCGCATCGACCGAGGCGAGGAGCCGGCTGATCTCGTCGAGTGCGTCGTCGACGGTGCCGTCGAACGGGCACTCGCTGCCCGAGAGGCAGTACTCGAGGTAGGCCTTCAGCGCGTTCTCGAAGCCCACGGCCTGCGCCTGCCCCACCTCGGTCTCGCTCGCGGAGGGGTCGAGCGCACCGTCGAGCACGAGCTTGCCGACCTTGTCGGGATACAGCTCGGCGTAGGTCGCTCCGAGGAACGTGCCGTACGAGAAGCCGAGGTAGTTGAGCTGCTCGTCGCCGAGGATCGCCCGAAGCAGGTCCATGTCGCGCGCCGCACTCTCGGTGTCGACGTTGCCGAGCAGTTCGCCGGTGTTCTCGGCGCACGCCTCGCCGAAGGCCCGTTCGGTCGACTCGACCTCGGCGATCCACTCGTCGCTGCCTCGGACGCCCGGCGTGATGCCGTAGAGGTACTCGTCCATCTCGGGGGCGTCGTAGCAGGCCACTCCCGATGAGCGGCCGACGCCACGGGGGTCGAAGCCGACGACGTCGAACCGCTCCTGCAGGGGCTGGCCGACCGCGTAGTCGAGCGAATCCATCACGAAGTCGTAGCCCGAGCCACCCGGTCCGCCGGGGTTCACGAGCAGTGAGCCGAGCTTCTCGCCCGTGGCCACATGACGCACGAGGGCGAGCTCGGTCTCGCCGGCCGAGGGGTCGCTCCAGTCGAGGGGCGCCTTCGCCGTGGCGCAGCCCATGCCGTCGCCGCAGCGCTCCCACTCCAGCACCTGCGTGTAGAAGGGCTCGAGATCGGCCGAGACCTCTTCGCCCGTCGGCGTCGAGACCGGTTGCTTCGGGCTCAGGAACTCGGGCACGCAGCCGCTCAGCGCGAGCATGGCCGCGAGGGCGCCGACGATCGCGATCGCGCGCGTGCCACGCGGCATCCGTCGTCGTGCGCTGGTCGTTTCGGTCATGCGGCCCCTCGTTCGGTCGTTCGTCGGATGGCGGAGACGAGCATCGCCTCGAGCGCGAGCGCCGGCGAGACGTTGCCGTCGATGCGCGTGCGCGCCTGTTGGATCGCGTCGAGCGTCGCGAGCGTGCGAGCAGGCGAAGCGGATGCCGCGGCCCGCTGCATGCCCACCTCGAGCTCGCGGTTCACGAGCGGCACGTCGGCGTCGAGCTGGATGAGCAGGATGTCGCGGTAGAGCGAGGCGAGGTCGACGAGGATGCGGTCGATGCCGTCGCGGAGGCTGCGCGTGGCGCGGCGCTTCTGGTCGTCTTCGAGCGCCTTCAACTGCGGTCGCAGGGCGTTCGGCACGGCCTGCCCGGGAGCGACGCCGAGCGAGTGCAGCGCGTGCGCACGCTCTTCGGCGTCGCGCAGTTCGCCGATGGCCTTGGCGTCTTCACCGGCGATCTCGATGAACCGCGCGGCGGTGGCGACCGCGCCCGAAGCCGATCGCACCGCGAGCGCGAGCTCGAGCGTCTCGGAGCGGCGTCGACGCGCCTCTTCGTTCGTAGCGAGCCGGTGCGCCATGCCGATGTGGCTCTGCGCCTCCCTGGCGGCGCGCTCGGCGAGCACGGGATCGACGCCGTCGCGGCGTTCGAGGAGCGCCGCGACATCCGCGATGCTCGGCACCTGGAGTCGCACCGAGCGCACGCGCGAGCGGATCGTCGGGATGAGGTCGGCCTCGCTCGGCGCGCAGAGGATCCACACCGTGCGCTCGGGCGGTTCCTCGAGCTCCTTCAGGAGGAAGTTGGAGGTCTGCTCGGTCATGCGATCGGCGTCTTCGACGATGATGACCCGGTGCCTGCCGATCGACGGCGCGTAGTGCGAGCGGCGCACGATGTCGCGCACGTCGTCTCGCTTGATGATGACGCCCTCGGTCGCGAGCACGTGCAGGTCGGGGTGGCTGCGCGCCTCGACCTGAGCCTGCGTTCGCTCGTCGCCGTCGGGCACCCCCGAGATGAGCGCCGTCGCGAAGGCGTAGGCGAGGTTCGAGCGCCCGGACCCCGGTGGGCCGGTCACGAGCCACGAGTGCGTCATCTGCTGGGCGCCCGGCCCGGATGCCTCGCCTGCGCCGGCCGACTCCGCTGCGGCCCGGAAGAGTGCGATCGCGGCATCCTGCCCGGTCAACTCAGTCCACACGCTCACGGTTCAACGCTACCGTCAGCGGCTGACGATGTACTCGGCGCGCTCAGAGCAGCCCGGCCACTCGGTCGCGGATCGCCGCGGCGATCTCCTCGACCGGCCGCGCCGCGTCGACGATGAGGAAGCGCTCGGGCTCTGCGGCCGCGATCTCGAGGTAGGCCCCGCGCACCCGGTCGTGGAACTCGGACGCCTCGGCCTCGAGCCGGTCGTAGCGCGTGCGCGCGTCGTCGAGACGTGTGCGCGCCGACGCAGCGTCGAGATCGAGCAGGATCGTCAGATCGGGAACGAGCCCTTCGGTCGCCCACTCGGAGAGCCCGCGCACGGCCTCGGCGTCGAGCACCCGTCCTGCGCCCTGGTAGGCGACCGACGAGTCGATGTACCGGTCCTGGAGGACGACGTCGCCGCGGGCGAGCGCCGGCCGCACCACCGTCGCGACGTGATGCGCCCGATCGGCTGCGTAGAGCAGGGCCTCGGCGCGCGGCGCGATGTCGCCGCGATGGTGCAGCACGATCTCGCGCACCTCGACGCCCACCTCGGTGCCGCCGGGCTCGCGCGTCCGCACGACCGTGCGTCCGGACTCGACGAGCCAGGTACCGAGCAGCTCGGCCTGGGTCGTCTTGCCGGACCCGTCGCCGCCCTCGAGGGTGATGAAGAGCCCGTCGCTCACTTCTCGGTCGCCGCCTTCTTCGCGGGAGCCTTCTTCGCCGGGGCCTTCTTCGCCGGAGCCTTCTTGGCGGGAGCCTTCTTGGCGCGCGGCGCCGCCGGGCCCTTGTCGCGCTTGATCTGGAGCAGCTCGACGGCGCGCTCGAACGTGATCTCCTCGACCGATTCCGAGCGCGGGATGGTCGCGTTCGTGGTGCCATCGGTGACGTACGGCCCGAATCGGCCGTCCTTCACCTTGATGGGCTTGCCGCTCACGGGGTCGGCCTCGAACTCCTTCAGCGCGCTCGATGCTGCGCGGCCGCCGTACTTCGGCTGGGCGAAGAGCTCGAGTGCGCCGTCGAGGCCGATCTCGAAGATCGCATCCTCGCTCGGCAGGGTGCGCGTGTCGGTGCCCTTCTTCAAGTAGGGCCCGTAGCGACCGTTCTGCGCGGTGATCTCGGTCTCGGTCTCGGGGTCGACGCCGACGACGCGCGGCAGGTTCAGGAGCTTCAGGGCCGTCTCGAAGTCGATCTCGGCCACCTGCATGCTCTTGAAGAGCGACGCCGTGCGCGGCTTCTCGGCCGGGGGCTTCTTCGCGGCGCGCTTGGCCTTCGGCTTCGGCGCGTCGACCACTTCACCGGTGGCCTGGTCGACGGAGGCCTCGGCAACGGCCTCGGGCGCTGCGGCGGGTTCGGGATCGAGTTCGGTGACGTACGGCCCGAAGCGGCCGTCCTTCACGACGACCTCCTTGCCGTTCTCGGGGTTCACGCCGAGCACGCGCGCCTCCTGCACGGGCGCGTCGATGAGCTCGCGGGCCTTGGCCTCGGTGAGCTCGTCGGGGGCGAGGCCCTCGGGCAGGTTCACCCGGCGGGGCGTCGCGTCGGGCGCGGCGCCCGCTTCGACGACCTCGAGGTACGGACCGTACTTGCCGATGCGCAGCGTGATGTCGGGCGCGATCGGCACGGAGTTGATCTCACGGGCGTCGATCTCGCCGAGGTTGTCGACGACCTGGCGGAGGCCCCGATGCTTGTCGGAGCCGAAGTAGAAGCTCGAGAGCCAGTCGACGCGGTCGGCGTCGCCCGCGGCGATGTGGTCGAGGTCGTCCTCCATCTCGGCGGTGAAGTCGTACTCCACGAGGTCGCCGAAGTGCTCTTCGAGCAGGCGAACGACCGAGAACGCGATCCAGCTCGGCACGAGCGCCTGACCGCGCTGGGTGACGTATCCGCGGTCGATGATCGTCGAGATGATCGAGGCGAACGTCGAGGGCCGGCCGATGCCGAGCTCCTCGAGCCGCTTCACGAGGCTCGCCTCCGTGTAGCGCGGCGGCGGCGACGTCTCGTGGCCCTTGGCCTCGAGGTCGGCCATGGCGAGGGACTGGCCCTCCTTCAGCGGCGGCAGCTTCGCCTCGCCGGGCGTCTCGTCGGCGTTGCGCTCCTCGTCACGGCTCTCTTCGTACGCGGCGAGGAAGCCGCGGAAGGTGATGACGGTACCGCTCGCGGTGAACTCTGCGATCGTGCCGCCCACCGGAGCCGACGCCTCGGCGGGGGCAGGAGCATCCGCTGCCGTCGGCCCGACCTCGATCGTGACGGTGGCCGTCTGGCCCTTGGCGTCGGCCATCTGCGAGGCGACCGTGCGCTTCCAGATCAGGTCGTAGAGCTTGAACTCGCTGCCGCGCAGCACGCTCTGCAGTTCTCCCGGCGTGCGGAACACCTCGCCCGACGGGCGGATGGCCTCGTGCGCCTCCTGGGCGTTCTTCGACTTGCCGGCGTACACGCGGGGCTGGTCGGGGATCGAGTCGGCACCGTAGAGCGCGGTCGCCTGCGCACGGGCGGCGGTGATCGCCTGCTGCGACAACGAGTTCGAGTCGGTGCGCATATAGGTGATGTAGCCGTTCTCGTAGAGCGACTGCGCCACGCGCATCGTGTCCTTCGCCGAGAGCCGCAGCTTGCGAGCGGATTCCTGCTGCAGCGTCGACGTCGTGAAGGGCGCCGCCGGGCGGCGCGAGTAGGGCTTCGACTCGACCTTCGAGACGGTGCGCGAGACGGCGTCATCGGCGAGCGCCGTGACGAGCGCAGCGGCCGTCGCCTCGTCGAGCACGACGGCCTTGCTCTTCAGCGTGCCGGCGTCGTCGAAGTCCCGGCCGGTCGCGACCCGCTCGCCGCCGAGGCGCACGAGCTTGGCCTCGAACGAGGTCGCGTTGTCGGATGCCTCGGCCGAGAACCGCGCCGCGAGGTCCCAGTATCCGGCGGCGACGAAGGCGAGGCGCTCGCGCTCGCGGTCGACGACGAGTCGGGTCGCCGCCGATTGCACGCGGCCCGCTGACAGGCCGGGGCCGACCTTGCGCCAGAGCACCGGGGAGATCTCGTATCCGTAGAGACGGTCGAGGATGCGTCGGGTCTCCTGCGCGTCGACGAGTGCGGTGTCGAGTTCGCGGGTGTTGTCCTTCGCCTTCTGGATGGCGTCCTTCGTGATCTCGTGGAAGACCATGCGGCGCACGGGCACCTTCGGCTTCAGCTCCTGCAGCAGGTGCCACGCGATGGCCTCGCCCTCGCGGTCCTCATCAGTGGCGAGCAGGAGCTCGTCGGCACCCTTCAGCGCGCGCTTGAGTTCGGCGACGGTCTTCTTCTTGGAGTCGGAGACCACGTAGTACGGCTCGAAGCCGTTGTCGACGTCGACGGAGAACTTGCCGAGCGGGCCCTTCTTGAGCTCGGCGGGCAGGTTCTTCGGCTCGATGAGATCGCGGATGTGCCCGACGGAGGACAGCACTTCGTAGCCGTCGCCCAGGTATTGGGCGATCGACTTCATCTTGGTGGGCGACTCGACGATGACCAGTTTTTTCGCGCCTGACACCAGACTCCTCTTTGTTGACAATTGGGACGAGAACGCACATTCGAAGCCGCGCCCCCGAGCGGTGTGCCATCAGCCGGCGAAATTGCTGCGCCGACAGCCACACCATACACACACTGGCCGAGAGGAGGCGCACGGACGGCAGGGCGGAACCGGTTCGACGACCCTCCCCGCACCCCCTTGCGGTTCTCGGAGCGCTGAGGAGAATGGCCATCATGGACACCTCAACGACGAGTTCGTACACGGCGATGCTGATCGACGGACCGCTCGAGGGAAAGACGGTGGCCACCGCCTTCCTCGAGTCGGGCGACCCTCGACCGCGAATCGAGCTGAACACCGACCAGGGCAAGCACTACGTGTACTCGCGCGCAGCGGGCATGGAGTTCGCAGCGCCCGGAGACGACCGGCCCACGGCCGTCGAGTACCGCTTCGTGGAGACCGTGTTCGACTGATCGATCGCGATCACGGCGGCACGGCGGCCGGGCGGCCCGGCGGCCCGGCTCGCGCGGATGCGGTGACCGCGAACCCCGGCGCCGCCTCGATGACGACCGTGACGGATGCCACGGCGCCGTCGCCCTCGCAGGCGCCGAGCCGTGCTCCGTTGCGAGCGGCGACCTCGCCCGCGAGCCGGCACGGCACGCCCGCGACGGCACCCGACATCGCATCCGCCGCGGCGAGCGCGGCGGCATCGGCGGCGTTCGCCGCGCGCTGAGACACCACGAAGACGCCCAGGAGCGCGAGCAGGGCCACGGCGAGCGCCGTCATGGCTCCGATGATGCCGATGGCGAGCACGGATGCCGCTCCCCTCTCCTCGCTCTCCCTTCTTGTCGTGCGATCACGACGTGTCAAGCGATCACGAGCGGCCATGCGGCCCCGCGCTCGCCTTGCGCACCGCGCCATCACCGGCCTCCCGTCACGGCGCAGGACTCGGCGCGCAACTCGATCGCGGCCAGCAGCCCGCCCCCGGAACTCGTGAGCGTGGCGCAGACGAACTGCCCATCGGTCGCCGCCGAGAGCGCCGCCCCGCCCGCGACGCGATCGGCGATCGACGCCGCCACGGCGTCGGGCTCGCCTCGCCCGAGCGCTCGGGCGGCGTCTGCCGCGGCATCCGTCAGTCGCACCTGCTGCGCCGCCAGCTGCACCGAGGCGAGGCACGCGGCGAGCACGAGTGCGACGGCAGGCAGCGCGACCGCGAACTCCGCGGTCACGCTGCCGCGTTCGCGCTCAGCCGACCGTGAGCGCATTCCGCACGAGGTCGGTGAGGATGCCGCGCACCTCGTCGCCGCGGAGGATGAGGACGAGGAGCCCGGCGAACCCCACCGCCGCCATCGTCGCCACGGCGTACTCGGCGGTCGCGGCCCCGCGCTCGCCCGCGAGGCGGAGGCCGACCCGCCTGACGAGGAGGAGAGCCCGACCGCGGCGGACGCGCCGGTCGCGGTGTTCGATGCCGAAGTCTTCGTGCATGGTGTTCCCTTCTGTAGTGCCGGTTGACCGGCTCTCGAGTGGCACGAGTCGAGTCGGGTCACCAGGCACCGCCGAGGGTGCCGGTGACGACCGAGATCATGAGGGGCGCGACGCCGAGGAGCACGAAGGCCGGGAGCACGCAGAGGCCGAGGGGCAGCATGAGGCGCACGCCGAGCGCGGCCGCACGCTCGACGCCCGCCGATCTCGCGGCCCTGCGCAGCCGGAACGCCTCGGCGTGCAGCAGGTCGGCGACCGGGGCGCCCGCTCGCGCCGCGAGCCCGAGCACCGCATCGACCTCGGCGCCATCGCCGGCATGCGGAACGAACTGCACGATCGTGTCGCGAGTGAGGCCCCGCGCCCGGTCGATCGACACTCCGCTCGACATCGCGATCGCCAGCAGCTCGAGTTCGAGGCCGGCATCGACGCGCGAGCGCCGGGCTCGTGCGGCGAGCGCCCGGTTCCAGCGATGGCCGCCCCAGAGGCATGCGACCCCGAGCGCGAGGCAGGCGAGTCCGATCGGATTGCCGAACAGCACGCCGATCGTGTCGAACCCGAGCGTCGCACCAAACAGCAGTGCGACGGCCGGAAGCGCCATGACGAGGCGAGCGCTCGCGGCGGGTCCGGCGAGCGCCGCCCGCACCTCCCGGCGGAGCTGCGCCTCGTCGCGCAGCACCGCCGCGAGTTCGCGGAGGCTCCCGGCGAGCGGCGCGCCCGACTCCGACGCGACCGCCCATGCCGCCGCGAGCACCGGCCAGGCCGTCGACGCGGTCGGGTGGGCGGAGAGGGACCCGGCGATGGCCGGTGCGATGGGGACTCCGTTCCGCGCGGCCGACGCGGCGTTCGCGAGCACTGCGGCATCGGCAGCCGGGATCGAGTCATCGACCACGTTGCTCCAGGTGCTCGCGGCGGGCACGCCGGCAGCGAGCAGCACCGCCAGTCGCTCGGTGACCGCGGCGATCGCGTCGACCTCGGCCGCGGGGTCGGTGCGCCGGCGAGCGATGAGGCGTTCGACGAACCGCGGCGTCCGAGGCATCCGCTCGCTCACATCGCCTCGACGGCGAGCCGGTCGCCCTGCTGTTCGAATCGCCCCATCTGGGCGAGCCTGCGCCGTCCGCCGGCGCGGTCGAGGTGGAGCACGAGATCGAAGGCGCTCACGGTCTGCCGGGCGAGCGCATCGGGAGAGAGACCGGCGATCGAGCCGAGCGCCTCGAGCCGCGCCGGGACGTCGGCGAGGGAGTTCGCATGCAGCGTGCCCGCGCCTCCGTCGTGCCCGGTGTTGAGCGCGGCGAGGAGCTCGCGGAGCTCGGCGCCTCGGCACTCGCCGACGACCAGGCGATCGGGGCGCATGCGCAGCGCCTCCCGGAGCAGTGCGTCGAGCCCGACCCTGCCCGTGCCCTCGAGGTTCGCCTGCCGCGCTTCGAGCGAGATCACGTGCGGGTGATCGACCTGGAGCTCTGCGACGTCTTCGATCACGACGAGCCGCTCGCCATCGGGCGCCTCTGCGAGCAGGGCGGCGAGCAGCGTCGTCTTGCCGGTGCCGCCCGCGCCCGTCACGAGGAGGTTCTGACGTGAACGGACCGCCTCGCGCAGCATCGCCTCGTGGGCTGCGTCGACCATGCCCGCCCGCGCGAGCGCCGCGAGCGAGAACCCGCCGGCCCGCGGCACGCGCACCGAGATCGTCGTTCCGCTCACGGAGACGGGCGGCAGCACCGCGTGCACCCGGATGCCCGCGCCCAGCCGCACATCGACCGCGGGCGTCGCCTCGTCGATGTGGCGCCCGCCACGGGCGATGAGTTGCACGGCGAGCGCGCGCACCTCTGCTTCGTCGGCCGCCCAGGCCGGCTCCCGCTCGGCGCCGCCACCCCGATCGATCCAGAGCCCCCGCTCGCCGTTCACGAAGAGATCGGTGACCGGTCCGTCGACGGCGAACGCCTCGAGCGGGCCGAGCAACGAGAGATCGATGCCGCTCCGATGCCCGGGCCCCGGGCGCGATGCGCCCGGCGATGCCGGGTCGCGCGGCGATGCCGGATCGCGCGGCCCGAAGGTGCGCTCGGTCGCGGGCGACACCGGCGGTTCACGCTGCCATGACGGCGACGCGACGAAGGGATGGGTCATGTCGCGAGCGTAGGAACCGGCGCGGGCCCCGCGGCATCCGATCGACCCCTGATACGGAAAGAGCCTCCCCCACATCGTTGTGGAGGAGGACTCGATCGTGCTGCAGCGCACGACGTGCGATGCCTGTTAACGAAAGGGGGCGGCACCCATTGGGGGGAACAGGTGCCGCCTCGGCAGCGCAAGGATTGGGGGGAATCGCGAGCGCTGCAGGCCACGAAACGAGTGTTCGGGCGGTACTCAGCATACGGCCTGCGGAAGGATGCGCAAGCATTTTTTGTCCTCATTTGTGCCGACATACAGAATTCTCTGCGCTTAGACACAGGAACGCGCGCCGTTCGGCCGGGAATCCCCTCTGCGACGCTACACGTCGACACGATTCCGCGCCTGATCGGAGCGGCGGGTAGTGTGCTGCGTGGGGCAGGCGACCCATCCGAAGAACACTCGCGAAGGAGCGACTGAAGAACCATGACCGTTCAGATCGATCACGCGCTCGAGGAGATCCGGCGATTCCGCCCGAGTCCCGAGTTCGCCGCCCAAGCCGTCGCCGACGAGCGTCTCTACGAAGACGCCGCGGCCGACCGGCTCGGATTCTGGGCCGACCAGGCCCGCGACCTGCTCACCTGGAGCACCCCGTTCACGCAGACCCTCGACTGGTCGAACCCGCCCTTCGCCAAGTGGTTCCACGACGGTGAGCTCAACGTCGCGTACAACTGCCTCGACCGTCACGTCGAGGCCGGCCTCGGCGACCGCGTCGCGCTCCACTTCGAGGGCGAGCCCGGCGACACCCGCTCCATCACCTACGCCGAACTGACGGCTGAGGTCAAGCGCGCCGCGAACGCGCTCCTCGCGCTCGGCGTGCAGGCGGGCGACCGCGTCGCCATCTACCTGCCGATGATCCCCGAGGCCGTCATCGCGATGCTCGCGTGCGCGCGCATCGGCGCCGTGCACTCCGTCGTCTTCGGCGGATTCTCCTCGAAGAGCCTGCAGTCGCGCATCGACGACGCCCAGGCCGAGGTCGTCATCACCGCCGACGGCGGCTACCGCAAGGGCAAGGCCTTCCCGCTGAAGCCCACGGTCGACGAGGCCATCGCGGCCGCGGAGACCACCGTGCGATCGGTGCTCGTCGTGAACCGCACCGGCGACGACGTCGCCTGGGTCGAGGGGCGCGACGTGTCGTGGAGCGAGCAGCTCGCCGCGGCCGACGCCGAGCACGAGGCCCAGGGCTTCAACGCCGAGCACCCGCTGTTCATCCTCTACACCTCGGGTACGACCGGCAACCCCAAGGGCATCCTGCACACCTCGGGCGGCTACCTCACCCAGACGGCCTTCACCCACAAGAACGTCTTCGACCTGCACCCCGAGCGCGACGTGTACTGGTGCACGGCCGACGTCGGCTGGATCACCGGCCATTCCTACGTCGTCTACGGGCCGCTCGCCAACGGCGCGACGCAGGTGCTCTACGAGGGCACGCCCGACACCCCGCACCCCGGCCGCTGGTGGGAGATCGTCGAGAAGTACAAGGTCTCGATCCTCTACACGGCGCCCACCGCCATCCGCTCGTTCATGAAGCAGGGCCGCGACGTCGTGCACGGCTATAACGTCCGGTCGCTGCGCCTGCTCGGCTCGGTCGGCGAGCCGATCAACCCCGAGGCCTGGATCTGGTACCGCCACGTCATCGGCGGCGGCTCCATCCCCGTGGTCGACACCTGGTGGCAGACCGAGACGGGCGCGATCATGATCTCCGCCCTGCCCGGCATCACCGACCTGAAGCCCGGTTCGGCCCAGGTTCCGGTGCCCGGCGTCTCGATCGACATCGTCGACGACGAGGGCGTTCCGATCGAGGGCGAGGGCGGCGGCCTCCTCACGATCACCGAGCCGTGGCCGTCGATGCTCCGCGGCATCTGGGGCGACCCCGAGCGCTTCAAGGAGACGTACTGGGAGAAGTTCGGCGACAAGTACTTCGCCGGCGACGGTGCCCGCCGTGACGAGGACGGCGACATCTGGCTGCTCGGCCGGGTCGACGACGTCATGAACGTCTCGGGCCACCGTCTCTCGACCGCCGAGATCGAATCCTCGCTCGTCGCGCACCCGTGGACCGCGGAGGCCGCGGTCGTCGGCGCGTCCGACGAGGCGACCGGCCAGGCCGTCGTCGCGTTCGTGATCCTGAAGTCGAGCCAGGCCGACCAGGTGACCGACATCGCGGCCGCGAGCGACGAGCTCCGCAAGCACGTCGCCCAGCAGATCGGCGCGATCGCCCGGCCCCGCCAGGTGTTCATCGTCAACGAGCTGCCGAAGACGCGCTCCGGCAAGATCATGCGGCGCCTGCTCCGCGACCTTGCAGAGGGCCGCGAGATCGGCGACACGACGACGCTCGCCGACACCTCGATCATGCAGGTCATCAGCGAGCAGGTGAAGTAGGCCGCGCCGGCCCTGAGACGACGGATGCCGCGTCGGGAGCGATCCCGATGCGGCATCCGTCGTTCGTGGCGGAGTTCGACTAGGCGAACTCGACCACCAGTTCGAGCTCGACGGGCGAGTCGAGCGGCAGCACTGCGACGCCGACCGCCGAGCGGGCGTGACGGCCCGCGTCGCCGAAGATCTCGCCGAGCACGTCGGATGCCCCGTTGATGACGCCCGGCTGACCGGTGAACGCGGGGTCGGACGCCACGAAGCCCACGAGCTTCACGATGCGGGTGACCCTGTCGAGGGAGCCGATCTCGGCGCGCACGGCCGCGAGGGCGTTGAGCGCCGCGGTGCGGGCGTAGGCCTTCGCATCGTCGGCGGGCACGAGTCCATGGCCGTCGCCGACCTTGCCGGTCGCGGGCAGGGCGCCGGCGGTGAAGGGCAACTGACCCGAGGTGTAGACGTGGGAACCGGTGACGACGGCCGGTACGTACGCCGCGACCGGTGGAGCGACGTCGGGCAGCTCGATGCCGAGCTCGGCGAGACGCGCCTCGACGGCGGCCATCAGGCTTCGCCCTCGAACTGCTTCGCGGCCTGCGCTGCGGCAGCTGCGCCCGCGGACGCGGCGGCGGACGACTCGCCGCCGGTGGGGCGCTTCAGGTAGGCGACGAGGCCGCCCTCGGGGCCCTGCACGATCTGCACGAGCTCCCATCCCTCGGATCCCCAGTTGTTCAGGATCGCCGCCGTGTTGTGGATCAGCAGCGGAGTGGTGATGTACTCCCAGGTCGTCATTGTTCCTCGTCTCTGTGTCGCGTGAGTGCGGCGGTCGCTGCCGCCCCATGCCCGCGGTGTCGAACGGAGCGCGGCATTCGCATGGATCGGCGCGCCTCCGCCATGATCGGGCTTTCAGCCTGCATAGCGGGATTTGTCAGTCTTCTCCGTTAAGCTCCACTATATGTCTGCCCAAAAACGTACGATGAGCGACGTCGGCGCCGGAATCCTCGGTTTCGTCGGCATGAGCGCTCTCGCCGGCGTGCTCGTCACCGCCGCAGTGACTCCGGCTCTCGCTGTCACCGGCATGGCCGCGAACAACAGCATCTCGATGTTCGAGAACCTGCCCGGATACCTCGAGCCCGGTGAGCTTTCGCAGAAGTCGAACATCTATGCAACGCAGGCCGACGGTTCCCGCTATCTCCTTGCTTCCTTCTTCGACGACAACCGCGAAGAGGTCGGATGGGATGCGATCAACCAGTATGTGAAGGACGCGGCCGTCGCGGGTGAGGACCCCCGTTTCTACGAACACGGCGGGGTCGACATCCAGGGCACGATCCGCGGCGCGCTGAAGACCTTCACCGGCGAAGACACGCAGGGTGGCTCCTCGATCACGCAGCAGTACGTCAAGAACGTGTTGATCAACAACAACACGAAGAAGGCGACGAACGAAGAGGAATTCGAGAAGGCCTACGACGAGGCGACCGAGGTCAGCGTCTCGCGCAAGCTCAAGGAGATCCGCTACGCGATCTCGCTCGAGAAGGAGTATCCCAAGGACGACATCCTCAAGGGATACCTGAACATCGCCGCGTTCGGCGGGCGCGTGTACGGCATCGAGTCGGCTGCCCAGTACTACTACTCGAAGACGGCCGCCACTCTCTCGCTGCCGGAGGCGGCCAGCCTCATCGCGATCGTGAACTTCCCCGAGGCGCTCCGACTCGACCAGCCCGAAGACGAGACGAACGGCGCCGCGTCGGTCAATGACAAGGGCGAACCGACGCCGTATGCCGCGAACAAGGAGCGTCGCGACTACATCCTCGATCGCATGCTCGAATATCAGAAGATCACGCCCGAAGAGCACGCAGCAGCGGTAGCGACACCGGTGGCGCCGGTGATCCAGCCCCCGAGCACCGGCTGCCAGACGGCGAACGGTTCGGCGTACTTCTGCGACTACGTCACATGGATCATCAAGAATCACTACGACGACCCGGAGACCCCCGACGTCAACGAGGGCTCCATGATGCTCCGAACTGGCGGCCTCGACATCGACACGACCCTCGACCTCGAACTCCAGGGCCGTGCTGAGCAGGCGATGACCGAGAACGTCCCGATGGTCGATGAGCGGTTCGATGTCGGCTCGGTCGCCGTGAGCGTCGAAGTCGGCACTGGCAAGGTTCTCGCGATGGTGCAGAACAAGAAGTACTCGCAAGACGAGGAGCAACTCGCGTCGAGTGCCGAGTTCGAGTCGATCAACTACGCCACCGACTACGCCTACGGCGGCTCGAACGGGTTCCAGCCCGGGTCGACGTTCAAGGTCTTCACCCTCGGTGAATGGTTGAACGAGGGCCACTCGCTCAGTGAGACGTTCAATGGCAACCGACGCGTATTCACCTCCTTCCCCGACAGCTGCAACGGCACGTGGCGTGGCAGCTTCGATCCGAAGAACGACGACTCGAGAGGTGCGAACAACGCCGTCGACGCCACGAAGTTCTCGGTGAACACCTCGTTCGTCGCCATGGCGCAACAGCTCGACCTCTGCAAGATCAAGCAGACCGCCGAGGCGTTCGGCGTGAAGCGCGCCGACGGCAACCCGCTCGGCACGCCGGTCTCCGAACCCGACTGGACGTTCCAGCCCTCTGCTGTACTCGGCACCGAGGAGGTCTCGCCCCTCAACATGGCGAACGCATTCGCCGGCATCGCGAACAACGGGTCGACGTGCTCGCCGATCGCGATCACCGCGATCACCAAGTCGAACGGTGAACCGGTGGCGCCGCCCGCCTCGACCTGCACCCAGTCGGTTGCGCCGAATGTGGCGGCCGGAATGTCGTATGCGATGGCGCAGACGTTCAACGGCGGCACGGCAAGCGCATCGAACACGGGCTCCGGCGTGCCGCACATCGGCAAGACGGGTACCACCGACGACAACAAGGACACCTGGATGAACGGCGCGTCCACTCGCGTCGCCACGGCGGTCTGGGTCGGCAGCGTCACTGGCAAGGCCGACCAGCGTCGCCTCGACAGCTGGAACAGCGGCGCCGTTGCCACGGCCCGACACCGCATGTGGAAATCGATCATGACCCTCGCCGACGACAAGTACGGCGGCGGCGAGTTCACGAAGCCCGACCAATCGGCGTTCAAGCAGGTGCTCGTCGACATCCCGCAGGTCGCGGGTCTCTCGTTCGACGCCGCGAAGCAGGCGATCGAGACGGCCGGCTTCGTCGCCGAAGACGGCGGGCAGCAGGATTCGAACCTCCCCGCGGGTACCGTGTCGGGAACCGACCCGTCCGGTCAGGCCGGCAAGGGCACGACCATCCGAATCTTCACCAGCAACGGCTCGATGACAGGGGTTCCGAACGTGGTCGGCATGACGGGCGATCAGGCTGAGGCCGCGCTGAAGCAGGCGGGCTACAAGGTGCAGCGTCAGAACGAGAACACGACCGACCCGACGAAGGTCGGCGTGGTGATCTCGCAGAACCCGGCAGGCGGCGGCTTCGCCAAGCCGGGCGATCAGATCACGATCTCGGTCGGCAAGCTCGGTGGGGGCGGCACCGCCCCCGGCGACGACTAGTCGCGATTCATGGCGTCGACTCGCATGTCGCCCGTCGCGACGATCGCCCTTGCGGTCGTCGCGGCGGGCGCTGCCGCATTCGCGTACGGATCCCTGGTCGAGCGCACGCGGTGGACGCTTCGCCGAGTGGATGTCCCCGTGCTTCCGCCGGGCGCGGAGCCGATCCGCGTGCTGCACCTGTCCGACCTGCACATGGCCCCGTGGCAGCGCGACAAGCAGGAGTGGGTGCGCGGCCTCGCCGCGCTGCAGCCCGACCTCATCGTCGACACGGGCGACAACCTCGGGCACGAGCGCGGCGTCGAGGGGATCCGTCGGGCATTCGAGCCCTTCCGCGGCATCCCCGGAGTCTTCGTCAACGGTTCGAACGACTACTTCGGGCCGGTCCTGAAGAACCCGTTCGCCTATTTCACCGGGCCGTCGCGCTTCGGCCTTCGCTCGAAGTCCCTCGACATCGGCGAATTGCACGCCTACTTCGCCGAGCTCGGATGGCGCGACCTCGACAACACCGCGACGGCACTCGACCTGCGCGGCACGCACTTCGAGTTCTTCGGGGTCGACGACCCGCACCGGGGCTACGACCGGCTCGACCTCATCACCGCGGCGATCGACGAGCTGCGTGCAGAAGACCCGCTCGGCGACGAGACGTGGCCCGATGAGGCATCCGCTGTCGATCGCCCCACCGTGACCGTGGGCGTCGCGCATGCCCCCTACCAGCGGGTGCTCAACTCGTTCGTGAACCACGGCGCGCAGCTGCTGCTCGCCGGGCACACGCACGGCGGCCAGGTGTGCGTCCCGGGTTTCGGAGCGCTCGTCACGAACTGCGACATCCCCCGCGAACAGGTGAAGGGTCTCAGCGTCTGGCGTCACGGATTGCGGTCGGCCTTCCTGAACGTCTCCGCGGGTCTCGGCACCTCGATCTACGCGCCGGTCCGCTTCGCCTGCCCGCCGGAGGCGACGCTGCTGACACTCGTCCCCACCGCGTAGTCGATCCCCCACAGCAAGATCTGCGGAACCCTCACCATCTCGCACGCCGGTTGGTCTGGCAGCCTCGATTTATCGGCTATTCTTGTTGAGGCTCGCAAGGGCCGATCCGGGGTGTGGCGCAGCTTGGTAGCGCGCGTCGTTCGGGACGACGAGGTCGCAGGTTCAAATCCTGTCACCCCGACCGGGTGAAACCCCCTCCTTCGGGAGGGGGTTTTCTCATACCCGGCGCGGGTCGGTCAGCGCAGCGCAGACTGCGGCACGACCGATGCGCCTGTCGCCGCTACGGCCGGCCGGCTGATGCCACTCGGGCCGGCGGATCCCACTACGGCCGGCCGATGCCGCGGTACTGCCAGCCGGCAGCGCGCCAGGCCGAGGGATCGAGCACGTTCCGTCCGTCGATGATCCGGCGCTCCCCCACGAGCCGCCCGGTCGCTTCGGGATCGAGCGTGCGGTACTCGTTCCATTCGGTGGCGAGGATCACGAGGTCCGCCCCGAACAGGGCCGCCCGGGTCGTCGATGCCGTGCCGAGATCAGGGCGCCGCGCGAGGGCGTTCTCGAGCCCTTCGGGGTCGGTGACGACGACCTCTGCGCCGAGTTCCTGCAGGTGGATCGCGATGTCGAGCGCCGGCGAATCGCGCACGTCGTCGGAGTCGGGCTTGAAGGTCACTCCGAGCACCGCGATCTTCTTGCCGGCCGCCGAACCGCCGAGGTCCTGCACCGCGTGGTCGACCACACGGCGCCGCTGCCGCAGGTTGGTCTCGTCGACCTCGCCGAGGAAGGCGAGGGTGTCGTTCAGGCCGAGCTCCTCGGCCCGGGCGATGAACCCGCGGATGTCCTTCGGAAGGCAGCCGCCGCCGAAGCCGACGCCGGCGTTGAGGAACCGCCGGCCGATGCGCGCATCGTGTCCGATCGCGTCGGCGAGCGCCGTGACATCCGCGCCGGTCGCATCAGCGATCTCCGACATGGCGTTGATGAAGCTGATCTTCGTCGCGAGGAAGGCGTTCGCGGCGACCTTCACGAGCTCGGCCGTGGCGTAGTCGGTGACGATGCGGGGCGTGCCGGCCTCGATCGTGGCTCGATAGACGTGATCGAGCACGGACGCCGCGTGGGTGTCGCCGTCGGCGACGCCGTACACGAGGCGATCGGGCGAGAGGGTGTCCTTCACGGCGAACCCCTCGCGCAGGAACTCGGGGTTCCATGCGAGACCGGCGTGGCCCGCCTCGGCCGCGAGCCGCTCGGCGAGACGGGCTGCGGTGCCGACGGGCACCGTGCTCTTGCCCACGATGAGCGCCCCCTCGGCCAGGTGCGGCAGCAATGCGGTGAACGCCGCATCGACGTACGACACATCGGCGGCACCCGTCTCGGCGGCCTGCGGTGTGCCGACGGCGAGGAAGTGCACCTCGGCATCGGCGACCTCGGCGATGTCGGTGCTGAATCGCAGGCGCCCGCTCGCGGTCGCCGTCGCCAGGATCTCAGGCAGCCCGGGCTCGTAGAACGCCGGGCGGCCGGCCGCGAGCGCCGCGATCTTGCGTTCGTCGACGTCGATGCCGACGACGTCGTGGCCGAGTTCGGCCATCGCGGAGGCGTGCACCGCGCCGAGATAGCCGCAGCCGATGACCGAAATACGCATGTCGACCCTTCGTCTCTGTCGAACGGCTTCCATTCTGCCGTACAGATGGCCTCGGGGGCGCTGGGTCACCCGACCGCGATCACCGCACAGTCCAGCGGTCCGGTCGTGATCTGATTCGGCGACACGACCGGTGTGACATCGGCGACGAGCTCGACCTCGGTCGGATCCGCCGAGACGTAGTCGAACGTCAGCGTCCGGGACTCCTGCGGGGCGATCGTGACCGTCTGCTGCGCGACCGCGGATTCGCCGTCGGTGCCCGTGCGAACGGCTTCGGCGGTCCCGTCCGCACTCTGCGCGACGAGTTCGTAGCCGGGCAGCGAGTACGACAGCACCTCGACTCGCATGCTCCCGACCTCGGTCGACTGCCCGCCACCGGTGACGTAGCCGGGCAGGCTCTCGACGGCCGCTGGATCGACTGCGTTTCCCAGCACGACCGTCACTCGCACATTCCGTCGTCCGTCGGCGGCGCAGACCGCCTGCGAGAGGTCGACGTTCTGCGTCATGAAGCGCTGCATCTTGCCCGGCGTGGAGTCGATGAAGTAGACACCGAACCCATCCGCGGGAGCGTCTCCACTCGGGGGTTCCCCCTCGAACGATGAACCGGCGATGAGGTCCTGCTCCGCGGGCCGCGCACTCCGCACGAGGATGCGTCCCTCGTCGGCCGCGCGCTGCACGACCGAGACCAGTGCACGGATCTCGACCGATCCGGACATCAGCCGCGACATCGTCGTGGCGGCGAAGGCCTGGTTGATCGCATCGACCTCATCGGGCTCGAAGGTCTGATAGAGATCGCCGAGCAGCATCGGCACGGCGTTCGTGCTCGTCAGCTGAAGGCCGCCGGGAAGATCGATCGGCCCTGTCGCATCGAGGAAGTAACTCAGCGCCACCGTGTCGATCGCGACGACCATGTCGACGTCGACGCCGTGGGTTCGCTTCCACATCTCCTTCGCGATGTCGAAGGTCAGGGAGAATCTCGGCGTACGCGTCAGATTCTGAACGTAACGGCCGAGCCCGAACGGGTAGGTCGCTCGCACATCCGCCGCGATCGGCACGACGTCGGCGTCGTACATCGGCATGTCGACGGGCGCCGCCGACGACTGCGCGGCGAGCGTGATCGCCCCGCTCTCGATGTGCATCTGCGCGAGGGAGCCCACGGTGCCACCGCGTGGCATGACCTCCCCATTGTTCTGGAAGAGGAACAGGATGTCGCGCGGGCCGTCGGCGCCGAGCAGGCCGGGGAGGATCGCGACCACCTCTCGGAGGGGCTCGAGCACCTGCCCGGCCGACGAGGTCGCGTCATCGAGGCGCTGCAGCCCCGAAGCGACTTCGGGCACGAGCATCGAACGATCCACCGATTCGAGCATCGATGTCGCCTCGGTGACCGCATCGGCCGCACCGTCGACGGTCGTGGCGGCGGCGCTGACCGCTGCGAGGTCTATGCGTCCGTCGACCGGCTTCAGCGCATCGAGACTGAGGGATGCCGCGGGCACGACTGCATCGCGGGCGATCACGTCGGCCGAAGCGGCTGCCATGCGCACGGCCTGGAGGTTCTGGCCGACGAACGGCACCCATTCGAACGCCTGCCAGAATCCCCCGCTGGTCTGCCTTCGGGCCGAATCAGTGAGAGTAGCGAGCTCGGCGGCGGCTCGCGTCGCACCCTGCGTATCCCCGGCGAGGATGTGCTCTTGAACTTCGACGACGAGCTGCGGCGCCGATTGGAGCCGGTCTCGGGCGTCCATTGCCCGTGGCACGAGGATGGCCGCGACGATGCCGCCGACGACGATGAGCAGCACGAGCGCTGCCAGCGGCACCCAGAACACGGGCCGCCGAATCAGCGGTCGGCGGGAATCCCCTTCGCGGCGCTCCATGATTCGACCACGCTAGCCGACACGAGCGCGCGGACGTGCGCCGACACCGGTGTCGGTTCAGTGCATCGTCGCGAAGCAGTGCGACGCGGGTCCCGTCGATGAATCGGCGTCGTTACAGCCGCGAATCGGCAGGACCATCTGTATTCGCCCGTGGAGCTCACCTCGACTCGCACGCACGTGACGAAGATCCACCTCCGCAGCGTGGCGGGCACTCCGCGATGGCCGGCGGCGTAGTGTCGAACGACAGACCCGTCCGTGGACGGTCACCGACTGAGGAGCTCTATGCACGACGCCGGCGAGGATCCGGGCCGCCCTGCGATGGTCGTCGTCGACCACGGCTGGGCGCGCGCCTCCTCCGCACGCATCCTTCGCGGATCGCGACTCGTAGCACAGCGTTTCGCATCGCGCACTCGGTTGCTCGCACTGCGGGCCATGTACCCCGGCCTCATCGTGCACGGTGAGGTGTTCATCGGCAAGAACTGCGAAATCAGCGTCCAGGGAGCGGGCCGGCTCGTGCTCGATGGATGCCATGTCTCGCACGGATGCGTCGTCACCGCTGGCCCTGACGCCGATCTGCGGATCGAGGCCGACTACATCGGCCCCTCCTCCACGATCGTCGCCCGACGGTCGATACGGATCGGCCCGGGCTCGAAACTCGCCGAACGGACCGTGATCCGGGATGGCAACCATGACCACACCGTGCCGCTTCGAGCGATGCGCTTCACCGCAGCACCGGTGAGGATCGGCGCGGATGTCTGGGTCGGTGCAGGAGCGATCATCCTCAGCAGCGTCTCCATCGGGGACGGTGCGACGATCGCGGCGGGCGCAGTCGTGACGAAGGACGTCCGCCCGGGTAGCACCGTGGCCGGTGTTCCTGCTCGAGAACTCACACGGCGACGCGAATGAGCCGGCTCCTGACGGAGGCGAGCATCAGCACCGCGATCAGCACGAAGACCAGAAGCCGAGCCCATGCCACACCGAAGGGCCCGGCGATCGCGGCTCCCGCGATGTAGAGCGGGATCGCGATGCCCATCGCCGCGATACCGAGCCGAAGCGCGGCCGTCGACCACCCTCCGCCGATGATCGCGAGGTTCGCGACGACGATCACGGCATACGCGACCTCCGACCAGAGCAGCACCGCCGCCAAGAAGGGCGATTCGGCGTACTCGATGCCGAACACCGGCACGACGATCAAGAATGCCGAGGCGACGAGCACGATGCCGACGAGTGCGGCAGCGAGGGTAGCGAGCAGGAGTCGACTCCGAAAAGCGCGCCAGGCCAAACCTGTAGCGACCTCCCTGGTGGCCAGCTGTCCGATCGCCGTCGGCGCGAGACGGGCGACCTCGACGACCGTCGCTGCGAGCGCGTAGACCGCCACGGCGTCGGCCGTGTCGAACGCGGCGACCACGAGACGATCGAACCGGGAGATGACGACGATCGCAACCGGGAGCACGAGGGACCTCAGCCCGTGGCTGAGGAGTAGGCCTGCACGGCGCCGGCTCGTCGAGGCCCACACGAGCGCTCGTGCACGCGTCGACGCAACCGCGGCCGCGACGACGACGACGAACTGGCAGCAGGCTTGGGCGGTGATGACGGCTGCGGCATCGCCCCCGACCGCGAGGGCGACAGCGACGCCGGTGAATCCGACGATCGCCGAAGCCGCCGCCCACCGCGACGCCTCGACGAACTGTCCGAGCGCGAATCGCGCTTCCGTGACGAGCAGCGTCGCAACCTGGGCCGACGCCGCAAGCGCTGCCCCGAGCACGTAGTTCCATTCGAGCAGGCGAGCATCTGCGAGGCCGGCCATTGCGACGCAGGCAATGGCACCGCCGAGACCAGACACGACGATGAGCGCCAGCGACACCGTGGTGAAGTCCGCCGAGAGCGCATCCTGGTCGACTTCACCCGGGTGACGATGCCGGTACGCGTTGCCGATGCCCGCCGCGCCGATCAGCGCGACCAGCGACGCGATGGTGACGACGATGACCATCAGACCCCGCTGATCGACAGGCAGCACGAGGGTGGTGATCAGGGCGCCGCCGACGCTGGCGACGAGCTGCGCACCGGAGCCGACGAGCAGCGCGCCGACATTCCTGGTGAAGGAAACCCCTGATGCCTTCGTCACGGTTCACTCCTCGGATGGTTCCGTCCGATCATCCGAGCAACGAACAGCATGCTGACGCCGATCGCGAGCTGCACGAGCACGGGCGCGAACGAGTTCCGCACCGCGATGATGAGCGGCAGGAAGACGACGGCCGTGAGTGCCCCGCCGTCGACGGTCGCCGGCAGGCGGTCGACACGGCCGATCACCCATCCCAACAGCCCCATCAGCAAGCAGACCCCGAGGATTCCACCGTTTCGCAGCCCCTCCGCCACTGGCGACCCGCCGATCGGCCCCTGGAGTGTGAGCATCTCGACGTTGAAGATGCGAAGATCGCTCGCGCCGGGCACGGTACCCATTCCGAGTAGGCCTTCTGCGAACCTCACGATCGGCGCGACGAACGTGACTCCACCGCGAACCTCGACGCCGCTCTCGAGCCAGTGCTGCACCACGACGACGGGGTACAGCGAGTACCCCATCTCCGCTGCGGCTTCGAGCGGCGTCGCCCGGGCAAGACCATCATCGAGCAGAGCGCTGAGGCCGCCGGTCCGCGTCGTCCGCAGCACAGACACGAGCGCCAAGATGAGCAACGCGGCGAGGGCGAAGAGCCCCGAGCGAATCCGCGTGCGCTTCGCTTCCACAACCAGCACCGTTGCGAGCAAGAAGAGGACGGTGCCACGTAGGCCGAGCGGGAGGCCGACGAGCGCGATCGCCCCCATCAACGCCCACCCGATCAGTCGCTCACGCCCGCCGCTGGCGACGAGGAATCCCACTCCGTACCCCAGCATCGCGATTCCGTATCCGAAGATTCCGTCGTTCGCCACCTTTTCGAGGAACACGAGATATCCGGAGAACAGCACACCGATGCCACCACCCGGCTGCAGAGCCAGTGTGATGAGACCAAGCCCGAGGACGACCCCCGCGTACCCGACGAGATCTGTCCTGCTCCGACTGGTCCGCGCCATACGCGATTGCGGTGCCCGACGACCCGGCAGGCTCGCGAGCAGACCCACCTCCCAGGCGATGACGGCCACGCAGACAGCCGTCACGGCGCCGTGCACCTCGCTCGAGAGCACCCAATCGTTGTTGCCCTGACCGATGATCATGCGCTCACCACCGAGGGCGACGGCGAATACGAGCCCGCCATGGAACAGCCCGAACACCAGGGTGTAGATGAACGCCGCCCCGCCCACGCCGCGGTCGCGCCGCCAGGAGACGATCATCGCGCCGAGCAGGCTCACGGCGAGCACAACGGCCGACAGCTGCAACGTCGCCGGAACACTCAGCTGCGTCACGAGCGCCGCAGCGCTGCATGCGATACCGAACATGCGGCGAAGTGGACTGCCCGCGACTCGCTCGTCATTCACGAGCGTGTCACCGGGCGCCGAAGAGGTGACGCCAGTCACGCACGCTCCTCTCGATGGCGAAGTCGGAGTCGACCACGGCGGATCGAAGTCCCTCCGCGTCACGATGAGCGAGCGCGATCACCTCGGCGATCGCGTCCGCCCAGACCTCCGGTGCGGCGTGCGGCGATACCAGCCGGATGCCCGGGAGAGCCGTCGCGAGCTCTCGGAGGGTCTCCAGTTCGGATGCGACGACCGGCACACCCGTTGAGAGCGCTTCGAGGATGACTCCGGGGAGCCCCTCGCGGAGCGAGGGCAGGACGAGCACATCGGACCTTCCGAGCAGCGATGGCACGTCCGACCTGTCCCCGAGCACCTCGAAACGATCTCCGGGCAGCGTCCCGAGATCCGCGGTGTCGCCCGGGCCAACGATCCACCAACGAGTGCGAATCGTTCGCTCGAGCGCGAGGAAGATGGGCACGAGTGCCGCTCGGTTCTTCTCCGGGGAGCCGCGGCCGACGTGGATCACTCGCGGCTCCCCCTCAGATCGGACCTCGACGGACGGCGCGAATCGCTCCGTGTCCACACCGTTCCCCAAAACGAACGATCGACCCTGACGGATGAACGGCGCCCATCTTCCGAGGCCGAATTCAAGGCTCGAGCGAGAGACTGCAACGATCCGTGTCGCGAAGCCGACCATGAGAAGTCGCGATACGACACGGTAGGCCCGACGTCCGAAGCCGTTACCCCGTCCGTCGCCGACCGAATGCAGGCGAGCAATCCTGATCCTCGCACCGGCCGTCCATGCCGCTGTCAACAACCATCCGCTCGCGAGTGACACGTGGGATACGACGGCGTCAGGTCGGTAGCGCTGCACCGCCGCTCGTACGAGTCTCGCGGCCTCGATCGGAGAACGGATGTTCATCGCCTCGACGATCGCCCCAGTCGTCTCGAACGATGGCGCGAGTATCCCGACTCTGCCCGACAGACACAGGAATACCTGCTGCACCTCCCCAGCAGGGATTCGCCGACAGAGGTCGAGCGCGACCGACTCCGCGCCGCCTCGGTCGAGAGACCCGATGAGGTGGACAACCGTGGTGGCGCTCATGAGCCGCTCCCGCGACCGCTGACGAGAGCACCGACGCTTGCGGACCAGATCTGTCGCCTGCGCTCGAGCGCCTCTGGCTTGAATCGCTCCGCGGACTCGATCGCCGCAGCCGCGAGATCGGCCTGGAACGACGGGTCGGTGAGCACGCGCCGAAGCCTTCTCGTGAGCGCGACCACGTCGCCCGGCGGCACGAGCGCGACCCGCGGCAGTAGTTCCGGGATGCCTCCCACATCGGAACCGATGCACGGGAGGCCCCTGGCCATCGCCTCGATCAGTGCCCGCGGGAGACCCTCTGTCAGTGACGGCATCGCGAACACCTCTGCCTGGTCGAGCAGCGCGAGCAACGACGGTCGATCGTCGATGTGCCCGAGGAAGCGCACCCGACCGGTGATGCCGAGTGAGCCGACGAGTGCGCTCAGCTCCGGTTGCCTCCTCCCGTCGCCGACAAGATCGAGCTGGGCATCGATTCCGTCTCGCACGAGGGCTGCGACGGCCTCGATGAGTACTGGGTGCCCTTTGTACAATTGTTCTTGCGATCCCACCGCGATGATTCTTCCCGGGATGCAAACGCGCGATGCCGGGACGGCGATGGGTTCGGCACGAACGTCGGTGTAGGCCACGCGCACTGCTCCGGTATGCGCCGGGTACTTGCGCTGGAGTGACTGCTCGGTCACGTAGCGCACAGTGTCAGCACGACGGATGGCACGACGCGTGAGTCGCACGGCGAGCGGTGCGAGCATCGACCCGACCTTCCCGGCCACCCCGGTTCGCAATACTTCGTCGATGTCTCCCACGACTTGCGCAGCGATCGGCCTCCGTCGGCGGTACGCCCGCCAGACCGCGATCAGCCCGATGATCCCAGGAAGCTTGACGCACGTCACATCGGAGTTCCGTACGGCGCGATCTATCGACATGACGAGTCTCGGCAATCTCCGCACCATCGCGACGAGTCCAACGTAAGTGGGGAGAGCCACGACCGTGCCATCGATCTGCGCGCCCTCGAGAGCCGACGCGTCATCGACGCGGAGCACGAGACGAAGATCCTGGTGCTCACGAAGGTCAGCTTGCCAATTCCGCCCGCCCACTCCGGCATCGCGGGTGTACGTGCCCCGGCCGCCGTCCCCCCGCGTCGCTCGAGACTCGACGAAGAGGGCGATGGCGCCGTCACGCCGGCCGCTCATCGGCGGACTCCGCCCGAATCAAGCACCACGTCAGCGACGCGGTCGGCTGCGGCGCGCCCATCGAACCGTCGCGTCATGTACATCCGTGCTCGCAGACCACGATCTGCCAATACACCACTGCGCCACTCGTGGAAGGCGGACTCGAGGGCGGAGTCGAGGTCATCGACGGATCCGGCGCGGACGATCCAGCCCGTTTCGGGGAGCACCGTCTCCGGCAGGCCCCCCGCGTCGCTGACGATCGATGGTACGGCCATCGCCGAAGCCTCCAGAGCTGCGCCATGGTTCTCCGACAGCGACGGGCTGACGCTCAGATCGGCCTGCGCGTAGGCGGTGCGGATTTCATCGAGCGACGCCGACCAGGTGATCCCCCGGTCGAGGATGACCGACTCGAACTCGGATATCACCCGCTGACGGTAGCGTTCCCCCGCCGCGTCGAATCCGCCGCCGACGAAATGGAGCTCCGCTTCCCCATGTCGTCGAGAGAATCGGCTCCAGGCCTCGAGCATCACGTCGTGGCCCTTGATGCCACGACCTGCGTGCGCGAGGCGCTTCGGGGCGTACACGTAGGCGACCATGACGACTCGGAAGGCCCCACGTTGCCCTGCGCCCGGGGATGGGGCTGCCCCGATCGGCTCGCCCGGGGCGAATCGCTCGACGTCGACGCCATATGGAATCGAGTGGATCCGGTCGGCTGCGATGCCCAACGCGGCGTAGCGTCCCGCCGTGTACTCGCTGCCCGCGATCAGCACATCGTCCCAGTGTGCGGCGAGACGCTCGACGGCCCTGATCACCGGCGAATCGAGGTACAGCGGACCGGCGACCATGTGCACCCGTCTGGTTCGGGTGCCTGAAAGCGCGAAACGACTCGCAAGCGCGCTCGCGTACAGGTGATAGAGCGCAGCATCTGCGTCGACCCGGCGAAGGGTCCGGCGCAGATGCAGGAGCCCCCGCAGCGTCCGGATGCGCGGTGCGAACCTGAAGTCGAACGGCGTGCGGATCACCTCGAACCGACGTTCGTCTGCTGCAAGCCGATCGAGTTCCGTCGCCAGCCGGCCCGGCCCCGACGGAATCACTGCAACGACCTCGCCTCCGCGCACGAGCAGCGACTCGATCTGGGGCACGATCCATCTCGCGCCTTCGCTTGTCTTCACGATCACGGCGATACGGGTCATCGAGGCTGCATCCTCGCCCATTCGAGGGTCCGAGCGAGGCCGTCTTCCAGGCCGATCGAGGACACGGAGGGAAAGTACTCGAAGACGCCGTCGGTGTTCGACTGCGATGCCCGGACGTCCCCGATGCGCGCAGCGACGAATCGACGATCGAGCGGCCGGCCGACGGCGCGCTCGAGTTCATCGACGACCATGATCAACGACGTCGACGTGCCGTAGGCCAAGTGCACCGGATGTGGAAGCTCGAAGCGACGATCGAGGGCGTCGACGATCACCTCGCAGACCGTGTCGACGAAGGTGAAGTCCCTCGATTGCAGTCCGTCTCCGTGGATCTCCAGTGGGTCGCCGGTGAGCGCCGCCTCGACGAAGCGGGGAATCACCGCGGCGTACACGTGGTCGGCGAATTGGCCGGGACCGTACACGTTGAAGAACCGCAGTGCCAGTGTCGAAAGCCCGTAGCTCGTCGCGTAGGCATTCACGTACCCCTCGGCCGCGAGCTTGCTGGCCCCATACGGGCTGATCGGGCGCGTCCAGTCCTCAGGATCCTTCGACAGTTTGGGATTGCTGCCGAACACGGCGCTCGAAGAGGAGAAGATCACGTGCGGGCGACCGACTCTCGCTTCCTCCAGGACGTTGAGCGTGCCATTGACGTTGACGTCATGGGTCATGCGCGGGTCGGCGACCGACGCCGGCACACTGCCCAGTGCGGCGAGATGCACGACGGCATCGACCTCGTTCATCGCATCGCTCAGCGCGGCGCGATCGAGGATCGACCCGATGATCACATCGACGTCGAGATCACGCACACTTTCGATCCGACCGGTACTGAGGTCGTCGAGCACCCGAACGGAGGTCGAATCGTCATCGCTGAGGCGGCGAGCCAGATTCGAGCCGATGAAGCCCGCTCCGCCGGTGATCAGTACCGTACGAGTCATCTCGCGGGCACTCCTTTCACTGTCACTCGGTCCGGCACGTCCCGAACCACGCAGGCCGCAGCGCCCACCACACTTCCCGTCCCGATTCGAAGCCCCTGAAGAACAACCGCCCCTGCGCCGATGAGCGCCTGCGATTCGACCAACACGTCGCCGGAGATCACTGCGCCGGGGTTCACGGAGACGTACTCGCGCAGGATGCTGTCATGCCCGACGACCGCGCCGGGGTTCACATGGACCATTCGCTCGAGGACGACGTTCGTCGAGACCGTCGCTCCGGCGCACACGACGACGCCCGGCGCGAGCACCGATTCCTCACCGATCGACGCACCCGGATGGACGAGTGTGTGTGCGGTCCTGCCGTGCACGGCGAACTGCTCCGCTATCCGCGACCGGACGGTCGGATCGCCGATCGCGATCACGTGCTCGGCATCGACCGCGCCGGCGATCCAGTCTTCGGGGGTTCCCAGGTAGGGCATCGAGAGCGCTTCGAGTCGTTCCAGATTGCGCGTCGACGGCGACGCATCGAGCACGCCGAGGACGCGGATCGAGTCCGGGAAGGCGCGGTTCCGCGCGGCGGCGGTGCTCGCGCATTCGCGACCGAACCCTCCGGCACCGACGATCACGATATCGACGCTCATTCCGCGGCATTCTCGGCGGTGCCCAGGAATTCCTCCGATGCTGCACCTCCGGGCGCGGTGATGCCCGCGCCTCGGAGTACCGGAAGGACCGTTCGGGCCAGTATTCGGATATCGAACAGGAGGCTCCGATGATCGACATACTCCACGTCGAGGCGGAGACGGTCATCCCAGGACAGCATGTTCCTCCCGTTCACTTGCGCCAGGCCGGTGATGCCCGGCCGCACCTCATGCCGGCGAGACTGCTGTCGCGTGTACCGGTCGAGGTACGAGGGCAGCAATGGCCGTGGTCCGACGAAGCTCATCTCTCCGCGGAGCACATTCCAGAGTTCGGGCAGCTCATCGAGGCTCGTCGAACGGAAGGCGTTCCCCCATGGCGTGCGCCGGTCCGCGTCGCTCGTCAGCCCCCTGACGGGATCCGCGTCGAGCATGCTGCGGAACTTGACGAGCCGGAAGGGCCTGCCGTCCAGTCCGGGACGTTCCTGCGTGAAGAGGATCGGTCGCCCGAATCGGACCACGACGGCGATCGAGACGCCGAGCATCACCGGTGAGAGCACGATCAGGCCGAGCGTTGCTCCGATCACGTCCAACGCCCGCTTTACGGGGTCATAGCCTCGTACCGTCGTCACGCTCTCGCCTCCAAAAACGCCTCGATGCGATCATCGATACGCTCCACTTGCTCAGGTGCGAGCGCGGACCCGCTCGGCAGCGTGAGGCCGGTGCGGAACAGTTCGTCGGCGGCACCAGAGAGCTTTCTGCGAGCCCCGGCGAACACGGGCTGCCGATGCATCGGGTTCCACAGCGGGCGCGACTCGATCGATGAAGCGTCGAGCCAGCTCATGAGGTCGGTCGAGCCCCACCCGGTGACGTCCTCATCCACAATGATGGCGGTCAACCACACATTGTCGTGCTCATCGCCTTCCGCCCCGAATATCTCCACACCCGCGACACCGGCGAACTGTGCCGAGTACCGTTCGCGGTGCGCGCGCCGACGCGCGATCATCCCGTCGAGCCTGGAGGCCTGGGCACGTCCCAATGCGGCGAGCACATTGCTCATGCGGTAGTTGAAGCCGACCTCGGTGTGCTCGTAGTGCGCGACAGGCTGCCGCGCTTGCGTCGACAGGTACCTCACGCGAGCCGCCAGCGATGGGTCGTCGGTCAGCAGCATGCCGCCGCCCGACGTCGTCATGATCTTGTTCCCATTGAACGAGAAGACCGCCGCTCGTCCGAACGAACCGGCCGCCCGACCGCGATGCGAAGCGCCAAGCGATTCAGCAGCGTCGGCGATCAACGGGATTCCTCGGTCCGCGGCGATGCGCTCGATCGAGGTGTAGTCGACGCATTTGCCCAGCAGGTCGACCGGCACGACCGCCGCGACCCGACGCCCTTCGTCGATCAGCTCGTCCAGCGCACTGGCGAGCAGGGCGGGATCCATGTTGCCGGTCGTCGGATCGCAATCCACGAAGTACGGCTCAGCGCCCGTGTAGACGATGGCGTTCGCAGTTGCGACGAATGTCATCGTCGAGGTGACGACGACGTCTCCGGCGCCTGCACCGAGTGCAACGAGCCCGAGGTGCAGGGCGGCCGTTCCCGATGAGAGCGCCACGGCGTGCTGCCTGCCCACTCGTGCAGCCAAGTCGGCCTCGATGCCGTCGACTTCAGGACCCAACGGAGCGATCCAACCCGAACGCAGGGCGCGGATGACGAACTCCTCCTCGAGCGGGCCGATGTCGGGCGACGACAGGTAGATGCGGTCAGACATTTCTGCTCTTCCCTGGCGCCTCTGGCTGAACACGAAGAGCGCGCCTGGAATCGCCTTCACCCCGCAACATCCCGACGAGTGTCTGCCAACCATCCAGTTCGAGTTCACTCGGCGAAGCGCCCTGCACCATGGCATGCCGAATCTTCGGATGACGCGGACGCTCCGTCGTCTCGGCTGCGCCGACGAGTTCTTCATGCAACTTCTCACCGTCCCGCAGACCGGTGAAGACGATCGCGATCTCCTTGCCCGACATCTCGATCATCCGTTTCGCGACATCGAGGATCCGCACTGGTTCTCCCATGTCGAGGATGAGCACCTCTCCCGGCGCACCGATGCCACCGGCCTGCACCACGAGCTGACACGCCTCCGGAATCGTCATGAAGAACCGAGTCACGTCTGGATGTGTCACTGTTACCGGTCCGCCTGCTTCGATGAGCGCGTTGAACGTCGGCAGCATCGAACCGCGGCTGCCGATCACATTGCCGAACCGCACAGACAAGTAGCGGAGACCGGTCTCGGAAGCCATCCAGGCGGTCAACTTCTCTGCAGCGCGCTTGGAGTGCCCCAGCACGCTCGTAGGGTTCGCCGCCTTGTCAGTCGAGATGTTGACGAATGTCTCGACGCCGACGCGACGCGACGCGTTCAACACATTCAGGGTGCCGAGCACGTTCGTCTTCCAGGCTTCATCGGGATACTGCTCGAGCATCGGCAGGTGCTTCAGCGCCGCCGCATGGAAGACGACCTCGGGCCGCCGCTCTTCGAACAGTCCATCGATCGCTCCGCCGTCGCGGATGTCGGCGAGTACGACATCACGAGTGTCCAACAGCCCATGGCCGACGGTGCGCAGCTGAGCACCCTGCAGCCCGGTCTCGTCGCGGTCGAGCATGATGAGCTCGGCAGGAGCGTACTTCAGGATCTGTCCGCAGAGCTCCGACCCGATGGAGCCGCCGGCACCGGTCACCAGTACTCGCTTGCCCGCGAGATATCCGGCGATCGACCCGACATCGGTGTCGACGGGGTTCCGCCCGATGAGGTCTTCGATCGAGACATCCCGCACTTCGTGGAGACCGGTCCCACCGGCCAGAATCTCGTCGAGTCTGGGAAGCACCTTGACCTGCAGCCCAAGGTGGCGACCGTCGTCGGAGACTCGTCGGAGCATCACTGAATCCGCTCGGGCGATCGCGACGACGAGGACGGTCGCCTTCGTATCGCGGACGACCTGATCGAGGTCGGCGAGCGTACCGCGAACCGGAACGTTGCTATAGCGAACGTTGCTGTAGGTCACGTCGTCATCGAGCAGGCCGACCGGCAGGAATCCGGACTCGGTCTCGGTCTTCATGCGGCGAACGAGGGAAGCACCCAGATCGCCCGCTCCGTAGATGAGCGTGCGATCCGCGTCCGCCCGCGGCCGTTGCTGGCGCTCGACGTACAGCCGTTTCAGGTAGCGGGCGGCGAACATCAAGAGCAATCCGATCGGCACGGCGATCAGGACAGTACTCCGAGGCACGCCGACGGAGGTTCCGAACAATACGACCGGCACCGAGAGGATTCCCGCGACGACGAGCACCGCTGCCCCGAGCGCTCGAACCTCCTCGAACGTGCCGTAGGTGAACCGCCCCTGATAGAGGTGGAACATCCACCCGATCACGAGTTGCAACACCACGGCGCACGCGATGAGCAGGAGCATCGGAACGACGGCGATGCGGGCCAGATCGAATTCGTACCTGAACACCTCCGCGAGGGCGATCGCGAACGCCCATGAGATCGCATCGAGACCGAACTGCGTACCGAATCGCACCGGGCGCGACCGATATCCACGATCGATGATGCCTTGGCGCTCCTCGTTCACTGCCATGTCGCTCCCCCGTCGTCAGTGCGTCCCAGAGCGTCGCCCGCCCACAGCCATGTCGTTCCGGATTCTCCGGTCGCGACCGCTGCTCCACCCGCCGCCACCGTGGTTGCGAGGCAGGCCCCTGGGGCGCCCGCATCGAGCCCTGCATCCGTCAACGCGATCTCGACGAGCTGCGCCCCCGCGCAGTCGCCCTCGTTGAGCACGGCGACACGGTACCCGGCACCGCCGGCCGCGATGGCTGCGGCGCCCGGCACCGCGACAGGCGGCAGCCAGCTCCCGGCTCCGTCGACGGTCGCGTGCACGGACCCGTCGTCGCACAGCACCGCGGCGAGCGTGTCACCGCCGACGGCGAGCTGCACGACCGTCGCGCACGGCGCCGGATGCGCACCGCTCGGTGAGTGGACGACGGCGCGATCGGCCGGATCGACGTACCAGGCCGAGCCGACTTCCTCGGCCGCCGTCTCCCACGCGGCTCCACCGACGAACGAACGCTCGAAGGTGGGTGTGCAGCCTTCGACGGCGAGGCCGATCACGCCGATGAACGCTTCATCGCCGATGGTGATGCGCTGCGCCGAGGCGATACCGGGGGCGACGAACGCCTCCCAGGATGCCCCACCGTCGGAGGTCACCTCGACGGTGGTCGGCTCCGGACACGCCGTGACGGCCGCGCGCACGGCTTCGTTCGCGTCGGCGGCGGTGAGCACGCGGTTCGCCACGACGGTCGGGACCACGTCGGTCGGCGCCTCCGACGCGACATCCTCCGTTGCGGCAACGGGTGCCGTGTCAGGCGGTGTGGCGCCCGCACCCGCCACCGGACGATTCCGGTTGAGCGCGACGACCGACAACACGACGACGACCACGACGAGCACCCCGAGACCGACTCCGGCCCACGTCGTGATCGAATGCCCCCGACTCCAGTGACGCTGTCCCCCCACAGCTGCACCTACGCCCGTCGAGCCGCGAGTGTCAACAACTCGACTGTCGACCGAACGGCCGGCACGAGTTGGGCGGCCGACTCCTCGTAGACCGGCGGTGGTCGACGATACGGGTCGATCACGTCGAGGTCGTCGGCCGAATCGAGGGCCTCCGCCACCCCGCGAAGTGCCGCGACGGCCGCCACCGCGTCGCGCAACCGAGACGCCACCGCGTCGTCGCCCGGCCCGTCGACGACGCCGGCAAGGTCGGCTTCGTTCACGGATGCCGCGAGGTGCGCGAACTCCCGGAGGGTGAACGTCGTACGCGTGGCTGCCGGCACGGTCTCCACCACGAATCGACGATGCTCCCGCGCGAGGGCGAGCACGAGGTCTGCGTCGTGGATGAGCTGCTCGTCGAGCTGACGGGCGCGGTGCGCCGCGGCATCCGTCGCACCGAAGCGAGCGGCGAGCGCCGCGGCTTCCGGCGGCATCCGCTCTCCGACCAGGGCGATCGTGCCGGCGCTGCCCACCGAGACCCCATCGACATCGGCGAGTCCGTTGCGCAGCAACTGTTCGGCGAGTGGCGACCGGCAGATGTTCCCGGAGCAGACCGTGAGGATGCGGAAGGTCATGGCCGCCCGCCTGCCTGCGCCTCGACGTCGAACTCCCCAGTCACGTCGTGGGTCATCCCGTAGGTGTACGTGCCGTAGCCGTAGCTGTCGGGCCCCTTCGTCGGGAGCATGGTGACGACGATGCCGAGCAGTCGGCTGCCGATCGCGTCGAGGGCGCGTACGGCGCCGGCGAGTTCCTGCTTCTTCGTCGACCCCGATGCCGCCACGATGATCGCTCCGCCTGCGAGCTTCGAGACGACCGCGGCATCCGTCACCAGCAGCAGCGGCGGAGCATCGATGAGGACGTAGTCGAACTGGTTGGTGAGGGTCTCGAGCAGCCGCGCCATCGCGGCCGAGCCGAGCAGCTCGCTCGGATTCGGCGGGATGCGCCCGGCCGGCAGCACGTAGAGCTGCCCTCGGCCCCATCGCTGCAGGACGTCGACGAGTTGCGCGCGCCCGATGAGCACGTCGGTGAGGCCGACACCGCCTTCGACACCGAGGTAGTCGGCCAGCTTGGGCATACGCAGGTCGCCGTCGACGAGCGCGACCTTGGCGCCCGTCTCAGCGAGGGAGATCGCGAGGTTCGCGGTGGTCGTGGACTTGCCCTCGCCGGGGCCGGCGCTCGTCACGACGAAGCTGCGCGGCCCGCCCTCGATGTTCACGAACTGCAGGTTCGTGCGCAGGCTGCGGAACGATTCGGCGCGGGGATTTCGCGGGTCCGCGTGCACGATGAGCGGCCGCCGCTTCGCGTCGGGGTCGAGCGCGATGCCGCCGAGCAGCGGCTTGTCGGTGACCTGGGCGATGTCGTGCAGCGAATGGATGCGCGTGTCGAGCACGGTTCGCAGTGCCGCGATGCCGATGCCGAGCGCGAGGCCGATGAGCGCACCGAGCACGAGGTTGAGTCCGACGTTGGGACTCGACGGTGCTGCCGGAACCGTCGCCGGCTGGATCGTCTCGATCTTCACGAGACTCGCGCCGTCGCCGTCGGGCTTCTCGAGGTCGTTGACCACGACGTCGGCGAAGTTGCGGCCGGTCGCGTTCGCGATCTCGGCGGCCAGCTCGGGATCGCTGTCGGTCACGGAGATCTCGATCAGCACGGTGTTCAGCGGCGAGCTCGCGTCGATCTGGCCTGCGAGCGCGACGCTCGAGGTGTCGAGCGCCAGCTCGGCGATCACACGGTCGAGCACGATCGCACTGTCGACGACGTCGACATAGCTCGTCACCGCCTGTCGGGCGAAGTTCGTGCCCTGCACGAGGTCGCCGGTGACGGCGGTGTCGCCCGATCGCACGGAGACGTAGAGTTCGGTGGCCGCCTCGTACTTCGGCGTGACCGCGAGGGAGTACACGGCTGCGGCGCCGATTCCGAGGAGCATGCTCGCGACGATGAGCACCCAGTTCTTGTGAAGAATGCGCACATAGTCGCGAAGTTCCACGGAACGTCCTCTCGGTCGGCGCACCCCCACAGCGCTGCCGTGAGTCAGTCTTGCATACGCGTGCATCGGCATCCCCGATTCCCACACCCCGGCTCCCGGATCGCGCACCGGCCCGGAACCGCGCGCAGGTTCGCCGTACCACGGTGCCGCTACCCTGAACCGATGGACTCGCACACGGACGCGGCATCGCGCCTCGAATCGGCGGGCGCGACGCGCCATCGCGTCGCGAACCGCCTCGCGCGCTGGCTCCTGCTCCCGTACCTGGTCCTGGTCGGGCTCATCGTCTTCCTCCCGGCACCCGAGGCCGGCCGCATCACCGGCGTGGTGGGCTGGGCCGCCGACGTGCTGGCCGACCTCGGGGCGTCGAGGGAGGCCAGCGCGATCGCGCTGGAGTTCCTCGCGAACATCGCACTGTTCGTCCCGTTCGGCCTGCTCGTCGCGCTCGCCTTCCCGGCGGTCCGGTGGTGGAAGGTCGTCCTCGCCGGCGCGCTCACGAGCATCGGCATCGAAGCCGTGCAGCTCGCCCTGCCGACCCGGTTCCCGACCGTCTCCGACGTCGTCGCGAACACGATCGGCACCGCGGTCGGCCTCGGCCTCACCCCGTGGTGGTGTCGCGCCCGGCGTCCGATCGGCTCCGACCGCTCGCCCACCTGAGCATGCGCTCGAGCGGACCCCGGCCGAGGTAGCGTCGCCAGAGCCAGGCGAAGATCATCGATCCGACGATCAAGCCGATCAGGAGTTCGAGGGAGTCGTCGGTGTAGAAGCCGTCCTCCACGCGGATCGACGCGGCGAGCACGATGAGGTGCAGCGTGTAGACGGTCAACGGCATCGAGCCCATCGCGATGATCGGCGAGAGCACGGCGCCCGCCACTCGCCGCACCGGTGGGCGTGCGAAGAAGGTGAGCAGCAGCATCCCCGCCACGATCACGACACCGACGCCGACGTTGCCGAGTGCCTCGAGCGAGGTGCGAAGGGCGGAGATCCACGGTTCGGTCTCGCCGTCGGAGGCCGCAGCGACGCCGCCGGGCATCAGCGCGACGATCGGCAGCAGCATCGCGGCCGTCGCAGCCCCGCCGAGCGCGGCGATCGTGACCACGCGCGGCGATGCGAGGTCGAAGCGCACGAGCGCGAGGCCGATCATCATGACCGGCACCCACTCCACGACCGGGTACGCACCGCTCACGAACCAGTCGACGACGATCGCGAACGGGCCCTGCTGCAGTTCGACCACGAGATCGGAGGCGCTCGCGAGCTCGGCGAGGCCCGGCATGACGGCGAGCAGGGCGATGCCGACGGCGAGCGCCGCGCGCGCCGGGATGAACAGCAACGGCAGCATGACGAGGAATGCGACCCCGTAGACGTCGAGGATGATGAACACGAGCGGATGCAGGGTCACGGCGATGACCAGGCCGAGCACGATGAGGATCACCGCGCGGATCGCGATCTGGCGCCGCAGCACCCCCCTCCCGTTCGCGATCGGCCTGGTGCCGCCCGAGATGAAGGCGAGCCCCATGCCCGCAGTGAGCGCGAACAGCAGTCGGGGCCGTTCATCGGCGATCGCGATGAGGGAGGCCAGGTCGGCGGATGTCGCAGCGGGCGCGACGTGCGCGACGAACATGCCGATGAGGGCGAGCCCCCGTGCGGCGTCCACGCCATCGACCCTCCGCGCGGCCGGCACGACGGACGCCGAGGTGTCGAGGCGAGCCGCGTCGGTCACCTGAGCACGATGGTCGGGGCGACGAGGTCGGCGAGGACTCCCTGGCTGACGGACCCGAGCAGGAACCGCGCCAGTGCGCCACGTCCGTGGCTGCCGACCACGAGCATGCTCGCGCCCGCTGCGGCCTCGGTGAGATCGTGCACGGGATCGCCCGCGACGACGGAACGGACCACCTCGAGGCCGGGATGCTCGGCGACGACGGGTGCGAGCGCTGCGTCGAGGATCTCCGATTCGGCTCGGGCGAGGTCGTCGCCCGCGATGAGGGGCGCCCCGTAGCCATACTCGCCGCCCACCATCGCGACGACGTCCCACGAGTGCACGGCGATGAGCGGCTCGCCCATGCGGTCGGCCTCGTCGGCGGCGAACGCGAGAGCATGGTCGGAGATGTGCGAGCCGTCGACCCCGACGACGACGCCTCGGCGTTCGCCCGGCTCGAGGTCGGGGATGACCGCGACCGCGGCTCGGCTCACCGCCGCGATGCGGAGGCTCAACACGCGACGGCGGCTGGCCCGACGTCCGCCGTGCCAGTCGCTGCCGACGACGAGCATCTCGGCGTCGGCGGAGACGCGTTCGAAGACCTCGACGGGAGAACCGCGTTCGAGCGTCGTGACGACCTCGATGCGGTCGTCGATCTCGAGTGCGAGCGCCGCCGCCTGGTCGAGGCACTCCCGCAGGTGAGCCTCGGCGGCGATCGCCGCCTCGCTCGTCGCCTGCCCCGGTGAGGCCGCAGCGCGCGACACGAGGGTCGACGACTCGTCGACGACATGGACGAGCCGCAGGGTGCTGCCCGAGGTCGATGCGCGTTCCGCCGCCCAGCGCACGGCGCGCATGGTGGCGGAGCCGCCCGTGCTGACACCCACTGCGATCTCATTCATGGCGCACCTCCATGGAGTCTTGCTCCATCTTCACGCGCCGCGCGCCGAATGCACCAGCCCCGCGCCGCGAACGACGACGCGATCGAAGCTCGGGGGGTCAGTGACGCCCGTTCAGCACCCCGCCGCTCTCAGCCAGGTAGCAGACGCCGCAGAGCGACTCGTAGGTGACCGCTTCGCCGTCGATCGCGACCTGAGCGCCGTCGAAGACGAAGTGCCCGTCGATGAGCCGCGCGTTGAAGATGGCCTTGCGACCGCATCGGCAGATGGTCTTCAGCTCCTCGAGGCTGTGCGCGACCTCGAGGAGGCGCCTGCTGCCGGGGAACGCCACGGTCTGGAAGTCGGTGCGGATGCCGTACGCGAGCACCGGAACACCCTCGATGAGCGCGATGCGCAACAGGTCGTCGACCTGGTCGGAGTTCAGGAACTGCGCCTCGTCGACGAGCAGGCAGCTCACGTCGCGCCCGCGCTGCTCGATCACGCGCTCACGATGCGCCGCGAACAGCGCTCGAACGCTCGAGTCGGGCGCGATCGTGAAATCCACCTCGCGCACAACGCCGAGTCGCGACACGATGTCGCTGTCGCCCTTGGTGTCGATCGCGGGCTTCGCCAGGAGCACCTGGTGGCCGCGCTCCTCGTAATTGAAGGCCGCTTGGAGCAACGCCGTCGACTTGCCGGAATTCATCGCCCCGTAGCGGAAGTACAGCTTCGCCATCTACTCGAGATACCCGTCCTCCGCCGCACGGCGGATCAACTCGGCCTTGCGGCTCGCCGGCCGGCCGGCCTTGGCGTACTTCTCGCGGACGCGCCGCAGGTAGGTCTTCGCCGTCTCGTAGCCGACGTCCATGCGCCGGCCGACCTCGACCGTGCTGAGGCCCTGGGCGTAGTACCGCAGCGCCTTCTCCTCGGCCGCGCTCAGCGCCACGCCGTGCCGGTCGGGCCGATCGCCCGTGCCCGGGGCATCCACTCGTGCTGCAGACGCGGGATGCCGCTGCAGCCGCTCGCCCCGCATCACCCGCCGCGCGTAGTCGACGAGTTCGTGGGCCGGCAGGGTCTTGGAGACGAATCCCGCGGCGCCTGCGTCGAGCGAGCGACGGCGCGACTCGTCGTCGTCGACCGCGGTGACGACGACGACCTTCGCTCCGGCAGCTCGACACACGCGGATGCGCGACTCGATCGAGACGGTGTCGCCGAGCTGCAGGTCCATCAGCACGAGATCGACGGGGAACTCGGGGTCGCGGATGAGGTCCATCCAGTTCGTGGCACGGATCACGACGGTGAAGTCGGCGGCGAAATCGGTGAACCAGCGGGCGAGTCCGTCGACGACGAGTTCGTGGTCGTCGAGCAGCGCCAGTCGATACGGCGATGCCGGACCCTGTTTCGGTGCGTGCTCAATCGATGTCATAACTCAACCCCACCGTTACATTCTCTCGCGTCAGAGCCGCATCCGCTCGCAATGCGACCGCACGCGCCACGGCGACGAATCGATCGAGCTCGCGCCGGCTGGGAGGCGATGCTCCTGCATCGGCGACGAGCACGATGTCACCGTGCGCCTCGCCCTCGCCGCTGCCGGTGAATGCGACCCTGATGAGGCGCGATCGGGAGGCATCGCCGAGCCACGAGATGAGCGCGGTGAGCGCTGAGCGCTGGTCGGCGGTGAGTGCCGCCGCGGCGCCGGTGGGGTCGTCGATGATCGTGTCGACGCCGCGATTCAACCGGATGTTGGCAGCGAGATCGTCGAGCCACGTCGATTCGATGCCCGCCCGCAGTGCGCGACGGAGCGCCTCGGCGAGTTCGCGCGCACGGTCGGCGTCGGCCACCGTGATGCGCTCCGCCGTCATGACGCCGGCGAGGAACGGCAGCACCTCCCGACCGAGCACCGACACACGGCTCTGCTGCACCGAACGGGCGATGCCCGCTCGCAGCTCGGCATCGCGCTGCAGCGCGGCCCGGTTGGCCTCTCGCTGCCACGCGAGCGTCTCGGCGACGATCCCGTAGGAGTAGCCGGCCGCCGCGGCGGACATCGCGAGCACCGATGCCGAGTTCAGGGTGATGAGCGCGGCGACCGGCGCATCGGACACCGTGTACATCGACGCCCCGGCGACGAGGATCGAGACGACGGCCGCCGAGAGCACGCCGGCGAGCGCGAGCGACACCCAGGTGCAGAAGGGGGCGAGCGAGAGGATCAGCATGCCGATCACGGTCGGTCCGAAGTCGTCGTACAGCTGACGGTTGTTGCCGATCGTGCTGACGTACTCCGCGATGGCACCGCCGACCGCGAGCGTCACGACGATCCAGAGGCGCTCGTTCGTGAACGGTGCCCGCGCGGGAGACGACGCGATCACCGCTGCCGTGCCGGCGGCGGCGACGAGCACGAGCGCGATGCCGGCGGCCAGCGGCGAGCCCACCTCGCTCCAATGCGACCAGGTCAGTCCGGCGGCCAGCAGGAAGGCGAGGATCGCGCCGACCGTCACGATCGGCGACGCGCTGATCGCCCCGATCGGGTCGGCCTCCTGCTGGGTGAGCCGCAGATGCCCGCTCATTCGCCGCCCTCCGGCACCGTCAGCACGATCGTCGTGCCGATGCCCTTCGTCGACCAGAGGCGGACGGTGCCCTGCTCCTGCTCGATCCGGGCGCGGATGGAGGTGCGCAGCCCGATGCGATCGGGCGGCACCTCGCTCTCGTCGAATCCGACACCGCTGTCCATGACGGCGACCGTCACCTCGCCGCCCCCGAGGCCCAGCGCGAGCTCGGCCAGCTCGACGCCGGCGTGGCGGGCGACGTTGATGAGGCACTGGGCGACGGCCGCATCGAGGGCGGCGACCCGACGCGGCCCGAGCGTGCCGAGCACTGCGAAGTCGCCGGTCACCCGCACCTCGAGACCGGCGTTGGCTGCGGCCGAGAAGGCGTGCGACAGCGACGGAACGGTCTCCTCGACGGGAGCGCGGGGGTCGGGTGCTGCGCCGTTGGGGCGTGCGCGTGCGCGCCATCCGTTCTGCCGGCCGTTTCGCGCGGACGCGGACGACGATGCCGTCGAGGAGACGGCTGACGGCGCGAACGATCGCAGGGCGCTGGCCCCTCGAACTGCAGCGTTCGCAGCGGCGTCGTCGCCCAGCGCGTGATCGATCGCCCAGTCGCGCCCGACGATGAGGCCGAGATCCTGGCGGATGCCGACGCGCAGGCGTTCGTCGACCTGCCCCGATCCGGCTGCGGCGATGGCCACCAGGTGGCTGAGCGCCGTGTCGTGCAGGCGGGCGGTGGCACGCAATTCGTAGTCGTGCCGGATCGCGAGTTCCCTCGTCTGCTGGCTGGCGCGATGCAGGCCCGTGTCACGGCGCATGTCGGACCGGCGTGTGAGCCCGTCGAACACCCGGACGATCACGACGACCGCGAACGCGAAGCACACGGCGAGGTTCGGCGAGTACGCGCCGCCGGCCATGACGACCCCGAGGAAGGCGGCGGCCTCGCTGAGCGCGAACCCGAGCGTCGCCCAGGTCAGCGCGATCGCGGAGCCGCTGCCCGCGCCGCCGACGAGGAGGAGGGCGGTGCTGGGCAGGGCGAGCACCGCGTTGTTCGTCGTCGAGAACTCGCCGTCGGCCATGACCATGATCGTGATCGCGAGCACGATCCCTGCTCCGGCGATGAGGTAGAGCACGGTGAGCGTCACCGTCGGGTACCGCGAAACGAGCACGAGCAGCACGATCATGATGATCAGCAGCAACACGCCACTCCACCGGTCGGGCTGGCCCCCGATGGTCGCCATGACCGCGCCGAGCACCACGCCGACACCGAGGCAGGTGAACGCCGCGGCATGTCCGGCGTTGGCGAGCGCACGACTGAGCGAGTCGCGCGCCAGATGTCCCGGCAACCCCAGGGTCATCGTGGTCCTCCGCTCGTACCGCCTGCGAACACCGCTGTTCGGGCCTCTTGCGGATTATCCCAGTTTCGGAGGTGCTCGCGGGGACGACGCGGTCAGAACAGGGCTGAGGGATCGGGCGGGAGGCTCAGCGAGTCGGGGAGCTCGTCACCTGCTGCGAGGGGTCGCGCAGGACGCGGGGGCAACCGCCAACTCGCCGGTCCGCTGGCGAGCGCCGACGACCGCACTCCCCCGGTCACGGGATCTTCACGACCGTGCTCGAGCCCGTGCGCCCTGATCAACGGTCGAATCCGCTGGCCGAGCCACTGCCGGTAGGCCTTCGGCGCATACGCGTTGGTGCCGTAGTACATCGAGTGGTACTTGGGCACGAGCTCTGGGTGGGCTCGCTCGAGCCACTGCATGAACCACGGCTTCACCGCACCGCGGAGATGCAGCGCCGAGTACAGCACACTCGTGCCGCCCGCCGCCTTCACAGACCGCAATGCTTCGTCGAGATGCGCCCTCGTATCGGTGAGGTAGGGCAGGATCGGCATCAGGAACACCGAGCAGTCGAGGCCCGCGTCGCGCACCGCGGTGACGGTGGCGAGACGAGCCTTCGTGCTCGGGGTGCCCGGTTCGACGGAGTGCTGCAACTCGTCGTCGTAGATCGCGATCGACATCGCGACGTCGACGGGCACGTGCTTCGCGGCCTCGACCAGGAGCGGCAGATCGCGGCGCAGCAGCGTGCCCTTCGTGAGGATGCTGAAGGGCGTGCCGCTCGTTGCGAGCGCCTCGATGATGCCCGGCATGAGCGCATAGCGCCCCTCCGCTCGCTGATAGGGGTCGGTGTTGGTGCCGAGGGCGACGGGCTCGCGCCGCCACGAGGGCTTCTCGAGTTCGCGCCGCAGCACCTCGGCGACGTTGACCTTCACGATGATCTGCCGGTCGAAGTCGTCACCGGCGTCGAGGTCGAGGTAGGTGTGCGTGGGCCGAGCGAAGCAGTAAGTGCAAGCATGCGTGCAGCCCCGATAGGGGTTGATGGTCCACCCGAACGGCATCGCCGACTGACCGGGCACGCGATTGAGGGCGGACTTCGCGAGCACCTCGTGGAAGGTGACCCCGGCGAAGTCGGGGGTCTGCACCGAGCGCACGAGGTTGTTGAGCTTCGCGAGCCCGGGCAGGGCGCCCGACTGCTCGACGCCCAGCTCCTGCCCGCTCCACCGCATACCGACATTCGAACACATGTTCGAATGAGAAGCAAGCGGATGCCGCGGCGACACGCGCGCCGC
>NZ_JBHURI010000011.1:0-65968 GCF_042673425.1 Agromyces sp. NPDC056965
CAGCGGGCGCACCGCCCGAGGGCCCTCCACCTCCCCCCTCACCTTCCACGACTGGACACACGCATGACCACGACCATCCGGCCCCCCGAGAACGGGACCGCCGTCCCGGAGCGCCGAGCCGCGGCATCCGGTGCACTGACCTTCCGCCAGCGCCTGTCGCGCTTCGACGTCAAGGCGAGCCCGTACTTCTACGTCTCGCCCTTCTTCATCCTCTTCGCCCTCGTCGGCCTCTTCCCGCTCGGCTACACGCTCGTCGTCTCGATGCACGAGTGGGACCTCCTGAAGGGCCAGGGCGCGTACGTCGGCTTCGACAACTTCGTCGAGATCCTCGGCGACTCCATGTTCTGGAACTCGATCGGCAACACCATCAGCATCTTCCTGCTGTCGTCGATCCCGCAGCTCGTCATCGCGCTCGTCGTCGCCTACCTGCTCGACCAGGGCCTGCGCGCCCCGACCTTCTGGCGCATGAGCGTGCTGCTGCCCTACATCGTGACCCCGGTCGCCGTCGCGATCATCTTCTCGAGCGCGTTCAACGAGGCCGACGGCCTCGTGAACAACATCCTCAACGTCTTCGGCGTCCCCGATCAGCAGTGGAAGCACGACACCTTCCTCAGCCACATCGCGATCGCCACCATGGTGAACTTCCGCTGGACCGGCTACAACGCCCTCATCCTGCTCGCGGCCATGCAGTCGGTGCCGCGCGACCTCTACGAGTCCGCCGCGATCGACGGCGCCGGAGCCGTGCGCCGCTTCTTCTCCATCACGATCCCCTCGATCCGCCCGACGCTCATCTTCGTCATCATCACCGCGACCATCGGCGGCCTGCAGATCTTCGCCGAGCCCCGGCTCTTCGACGTGTCGACCGCGGGCGGCATCGGCGGCAGCGACCGCCAGTTCCAGACCACCGTGCTCTTCATGTGGGAGCTCGCGTTCTTCCGACGCGACTTCGGCGAAGCGGCCGCCGTGGCGTGGCTGCTGTTCCTGCTCATCGTCGGTGTCGGCCTCATCAACTTCCTGATCTCCCGGCGCATCGCGACCGGCGGCGACAGACCCGCCCGCCGCACCCGCCGCGCACGAGAGCGCGCCACCCGAGGAGGAGCGGCATGAGCACCCTGACCCCCGAGCCCATCCCGGCCGTGATCATCGACGACGTCGAGCCCGATCGACCGGCGCGACCCCGCTCCGACGACGGCAGCGGCTCCCCCGGCCGCCGGCCCCGACGCACGATGGGCACCGCCGGCATCGGCAGCCGACCGGGCTTCCTCACCTACGGCCTGCTCGCGGCGTTCATCATCGGCGGCGCCTACCCGCTCTGGTGGTCGGTCGTCGTCGGCAGCGGCACGAACGCCACCCGCGGCGAGACGCTCCCCCTCCTTCCGGGCGGCAACTTCTTCACGAACGCGGCCAAGGTGCTCGACGCGATCCCGTTCTGGCTCGCCCTCGGCAACTCGATCGTCATCTCGGCGATCATCACGCTCTCGGTCGTGACGTTCTCGACCCTGGCGGGCTACGCGTTCGCCAAGCTCCGGTTCCGCGGCCGCGACGGGCTCATGGTCTTCGTCATCGCGACCATGGCGATCCCCACGCAGCTCGGCATCATCCCGCTCTTCATGGTGATGCGCGAGCTCGGCTGGACGGGCACCATCGGCGCCGTCATCGTGCCGACCCTCGTGACCGCGTTCGGCGTATTCTTCATGCGCCAGTACCTCGTCGACGTCATCCCCGACGAGCTCATCGAGGCCGCACGCGTCGACGGCGCGAACCAGATCCGCACCTTCCTGAACGTGGCGCTGCCCGCCGCGCGCCCGGCGATGGCGATCCTCGGCCTCTTCACCTTCATGATGGCGTGGACCGACTACCTGTGGCCGCTCATCGTGCTGAGCCCCGCGAACCCCACCCTGCAGACGGCCCTCAGCCAGCTGCAGTCGGGCTACTACGTCGACTACTCGATCGTGCTCACCGGAGCGGTGCTGGCCACCATCCCCCTGCTCGTGCTGTTCGTCATCGCGGGCAAGCAACTCATCTCGGGAATCATGCAAGGAGCTGTGAAGGGTTGAACGTGAATCACGCGTCGTTCCGACGGAACTGGCCGGCCGACTTCATCTGGGGCTCGGCGACCGCCGCAGCGCAGATCGAGGGCGCCGCGCACGAGGGCGGCAAGGAGGACTCCATCTGGGACGCGTTCGCTCGCGTGCCAGGGGCGGTCGCCGGCGGCGACACCCCCGATCGCGCGGTCGACCACTACCACCGCATGCCGGAGGACGTCGCGCTCATGCGCTCGCTGGGCCTCGACTCCTACCGGTTCTCGACGAGCTGGGCACGGGTCGTGCCCGGCGGCCGCACCGTCAATCGCGAGGGACTCGACTTCTACTCGCGACTCGTCGACGAACTGCTCGGCGCCGGGATCCTGCCGTGGCTCACGCTGTACCACTGGGACCTGCCGCAAGCGCTGCAGGAGCAGGGCGGCTGGGCGAATCGCGACACCGCCTTCCGGTTCGCCGAGTACGCCGACGCCGTGTACGCGGCGCTCGGCGACCGGGTCACGCACTGGACGACGTTCAACGAACCGCTCTGCTCGTCGCTCATCGGCTACGTCGGCGGCGAGCACGCCCCCGGCCTGAACGACCCCGAGGCGGGCCTGGCCGCCGTGCACCACCAGCACCTCGCACACGGTCTCGCGGTCGAGCGGCTCAGGGGCCTCGCGGATGCATCGGGGCGCGACATCCGGCTCGGCATCACGCTGAACCTCACGAACGCGGTGCCGAACGATCCGGCCGACCCCGTCGACCTCGAGGCCGCCCGGCGCATCGACGCTCTGTGGAACCGGATGTACCTCGAGCCCCTGCTGCTCGGCTCGTACCCGAGCGACCTGCTCGCCGACGTGCGCGAATTCGGCCTCGACTCGCGGGTGCTGCCCGGCGACCTCGAGCAGATCGCGCAGCCGATCGACTTCCTCGGCGTGAACCACTACCACGACGACAACGTGTCGGGGCATCCGCTGCCCGCCGGCGCCGCGCCGTCGCTGCGCCCGACCGACCGCCCCGGCCGTTCGCCGTTCCCGGGCAGCGAGCACGTCTCGATGCCGTCCCGGGGGCTGCCTCGCACGGCGATGGACTGGGAGGTCAACCCCGCGGGTCTCACCCGCCTGCTCGTACGGCTGGGGGCGGAATACCCGAATCTGCCCCCGCTGTACGTGACGGAGAACGGCGCCGCCTACGACGACGACGTGTCGGACGACGGCGCCGTGCACGACGTCGAGCGCACCGGATACGTGCTCGACCACGTCGACGCCATCGCGGAGGCGATCGAGCAGGGCGCCGATGTGCGCGGGTACTTCGTCTGGTCGCTGCTCGACAACTTCGAGTGGGCCTGGGGGTACGAGAAGCGGTTCGGCATCGTGCGAGTCGACTACGACACGTTCGAGCGCACGCCGAAGGACAGCGCGCACGCATTCGCGGCATTGATCGCGCAGTCGAAGAGGCGACTCGCGGCGACGACTATCGTGGGGTGAACCGGAGCACTGGAAGGGGCCCACGATGACGGGGAGCATTCCGGCCGGCCACGCGCCGACCCTCGAGATGGTGGCGGCTCGCGCCGGCGTCTCGCGCGCCACGGTCTCCCGAGTCGTCAACGGTTCACCGAAGGTGAGCCCCGAGGTCACCGAGGCGGTTCAGGCGGCGATCACCGCCCTGAACTACGTGCCGAACCGAGCCGCGCGCTCGCTCGCGAGCCGGCGCACCCAGGCGATCGCCCTCATCGTGCCCGAGTCGGCGGCACGCGTCTTCGACGACCCGTTCTTCGCCTCGATCGTGCAGGGCGCCGCGCTGGCGCTGGCCGGCACCGAGTACACGCTGAACATGCTCATCGAGTCGGAGCTCGACCCCGACAAGACCCGGCGCTACCTGCTCGGGGGCAACGTCGACGGTGCGCTCGTCGTCTCGCACCACACGGGCGACCACTCCTTCGCGCACCTGTCGCGATCGTTGCCCCTCGTGTTCGGCGGGCGCCCGCTCGACCCCGAGGAGTCGAGCGGGTACACCGTCGACGTCGACAACGAGCACGGCGCGGCCGCTGCGGCGCAGCATCTCGTCGACGCCGGACGAACCCGTCTCGCCACCATCGCCGGGCCGCAGGACATGCCGCCCGGGGTCGATCGCCTGCACGGATTCACCGCGGTGGTCGCGCGCGCCGGGCTCGCCGACGACCTCGTCGACTTCGGCGACTTCACGGCCGCCTCGGGTGCTGCCGCGATGCGCCGGCTGCTCGAGCAGGCGCCCGAGATCGACGGCGTGTTCGCCGCCAACGACCAGATGGCCATGGGCGCCCTCTCGGCGCTCGCGGACGCCGGGCGCTCGGTGCCGGGCGACGTCGCCGTCGTCGGCTTCGACGACGACCGCTACGCCGCCACCGCGATGCCGCCGCTCACGACCGTGCGGCAGCCCTCCTCCGAGATGGGCGCCGAGATGGCGCGCAAGCTCGTGCGGCTCATCGCCGGCGAAGACGTCGAGTCCGCGACGATCCTGCCCACCGAGCTCGTGGTGCGGCAGTCGGGCTGAGTCCGCCGAGCACCATCCCTCCGACGACGTCGGGCGCGACGTCGGTCAGGCCGTCGGTCAGGCCGTCGGTCAGGCGGCCGGTCAGGCGGCAGTCGGCCCCTGCTCGAACACGACCCCCGCGACATCCGTGAACCGGCCCTTCATGACGGCGATCGCCTCGGGATTCTCGTCGACGAGCACGAAGCGCCGGCCGAGGGTCGCCGCGACCGCACCGGTCGTTCCCGAGCCGGCGAAGAAGTCGAGCACCCAGTCGCCCTCGCGGGTCGAGGCCTGCACGATGCGCCGGAGGATGCCCTCGGGCTTCTGCGTGGGGTAGCCGGTCTTCTCGCGGCCCGTCGGCGAGACGATCGTGTGCCACCACACGTCGGTCGGCAGCTTGCCGAGCTCGGCCTTCTCGGGCGTCACGAGCCCCGGGGCCATGTACGGCTCGCGATCGACGGCGCTCGAATCGAACCAGTACGCCGACGGGTTCTTCACGTACACGAGGATCGTGTCGTGCTTCGTCGGCCACTTGCGCTTCGCCTTGGCGCCGTAGTCGTAGGCCCAGATCAGCTCGTTGAGGAAGCTCTCGCGACCGAAGAGCGCATCGAGCAGCACCTTCGCGTAGTGCGCCTCGCGGTAGTCGAGGTGCAGGTAGAGGGTGCCGTCGTCGGCGAGCAGCCGCCACGCCTCGATGAGCCGCGGCTCGAGGAAGCCCCAGTAGTCGTCGAAGCGATCGTCGTAGCGCAGCAGGTCGCCGCGGATGCGCTCGTAGCGCTTGCCGGCGAACCCGGTGATGGTGCCGACTGAGTCGGCCGCACCCGCGGCGTCGGGGTCATCCGTCGGCATGACGCGCACATGGCGGGTCGACTGCCGCGACTGCGCACGACCCGTGTTGAACGGCGGGTCGAGGTAGATGAGCGTGAACCGGCCGTCGGGGAAGGTCGGCAGCACGGCGAGGTTGTCCGCATGGATGATGCGGTCGGGTTCGTCGAAGCTCACCCGACGAGTCTGTCAGTTCGCACGCCGGGCCACGTGTCGCGAACACAGGCCGGCACGGCTCGACTGCCTCGAACACAGGAGTCCCAGCGGCGTGTCAGCGCCTGATTCCTGTTCTCGGAGTGCAGCTCAGTCGCGTTCGACGTCGAGGCGGATCGTGCCGCGGAAGCGATCGGCGCGTGCCGGCACGGGCCGCGAGGAATCGGTGCCGTCGTCGGCGAAGGCGATGCCCTTGTCGCCGTCACCCGGAATCGGCGAGGGAACCGGCAGGCGGCTCTGGCGATCGAGCTCGACCTGCGCCTCGTGCTTGCGCGGCGCGAAGACCTCGTCGCCGATCATCATGACGCCGCCGCCACCGCCGCCGCGCTTGGTCTTGTCGGAGAGGTCGATCCAGCCGCGCCGCACGGCGAACGCCACGAAGGCGCCGGCGAGCGCGGCGATGCCGACCCAGATCCACCACTCCACCCGGCGAGTCTAACCGGGTTCGCTGAGCCTTCCTCGCACGCGTCAGGGCACCCGGTAGAGCCACTCCCGTGTCGAGAACTTCGACTCGACGAGCGCCTCGGCCTCTGCGAGCTCGTCGGCGCTCACCGTTCCGGGGGTCGCACCGTAGAGCGAGGTGAAGGTCTGCTTGAGGCTCTCGATGACGGCGGCACGAGACAGCCCGGTCTGCGAACGCAGCGGGTCGACGCGCTTCGCGGCGGAGGCGATGCCCTTGTCGCTGATCTTCTCGCGGCCGATGCGCAGCACCTCGAGCATCTTCTCGTTGTCGAGGTCGTACGACATCGTGACGTGATGCAGCACGCCGCCCGAGCCGAGTCGCTTCTGGGCGGCGCCGCCGATCTTGCCGAGCGGGCTCGCGATGTCGTTGAGCGGCTGGTACGTCGCCTCGATGCCGATCGCACGCAGGCCCTGGAGCACCCAGTCGTCGAGGAACGCGTAGGAGTCGGCGAAGCTCATGCCCTGCACGAGCTCGCCCGGCACGTAGAGCGAGTACGTCACGACGTTGCCGCGCTCCATCATCATCGCGCCGCCGCCCGAGATGCGGCGCACGACGTCGAAGCCGTACTTCTCGGCGCCCTCGGGGTCGACCTCGTTCTTGACCGATTGGAAGCTGCCGATGACGACGGCCGACTCGTCCCACTCCCAGAAGCGCAGCGTGGGCTTGCGCCGGCCCTCGCCGACGCGGGTCGCGAGCACCTCGTCGAGGGCGAGGTGCGTGCGCGGCGGCACCGCCGCGTCGTGCACGATCTCCCATTCGTAGTCGGCCCAGCTCGTGGCATCCGTCATCGCGCGCCGCACGGCGACCGCGATCGCCTCGGCCGAGAAGCCGAGCATGACGGCGTCGTGGCGGAGGCCCGCGGTGATCGCCGCGGCGATCTGCTTGGCATCGGATGCCGCGGAGAGCCCGTCGAGCGCCGCGTCGATGTCGCCCAGCGCCTCGTCGGGTTCGAGGAAGAAGTCGCCCGCGACGCGCGGATTCACGATCACCCCGTCGCGCACCTCGAAATCGACGACCACGAGCTTGCCACCGGGCACCTTGTATTCACCGTGCATGCGGTACAGCCTACGGATGCCGGGCGACGCCGCGTCAGCCTACGATCGAGTGAACGGCAGGGGGCCCGAGATGACGACGTTCTACCTGGCACGCCACGGCGAGACGACGTGGCACGCCGACCACCGCTACGCCGGCAATTCGGATGTCCCGCTGACGCGCCACGGTCTCGGCCAGGCCGCGGCGCTCGGCGCCTGGGCGGTCGACGCGCAGCTCGACGCGATCGTCGCGTCACCGCTCTCCCGCGCTCGGCGTTCGGCCGCGCCATCCGTCGAGACGACCGGCCTCGACCTGCGCATCGACGACCGCCTCGTGGAGATCGACTTCGGCGACGGCGAAGGGCTCACGCCCGACGAACTCGCCGAGCGGTTCCCCGAGGAATGGGCGGCGTTCTGCCGCGCGCCCGCCTCGAACCCGTTCCCGGGCGGCGAGCGCGGCCGCGACGGCATCGCCCGCGCGCTGCCGGTCTTCGACGACCTCGTCGAGGAGTTCCCCGACGGCCGCGTGCTCATCGTGGCGCACGCGACGCTCATCAGACTGCTCTTCTGCGAGCTCGCCGGCATGGATCCCGACGGCTACCGCGACCTGCTGCCGGTGCTCGGCAATTGCAGCATCACCACGATCGTCTACCCGTGGGCGACGGAATCGCAGCTCACGAGCCATCCGCGCATCAGGCTGCTCGGCTTCGACGTGCCGCCGGGGCGCGCCGCGATCTAGCCGCCCATCAGTCCGTCGCGAACCGCTCGTCGAGCCATCCGATGAGGTCGGCGCGCACCTCGGCGCGGTTCGTCTCGTTGAAGACCTCGTGCCGCGCGCCCTCGTAGACGATGAGCTCGACGTCGACGAGACCCGAGCGGTGCACGTAGGCGTTCGCGAGCTTCACTGCGCTCAGTTCGCCGCCGAGCGAGTCGTCGGAGCCGACCATGATGAGCAGCGGCAGATCGGCGGGCAGGTGCCGGGCCGGGCGGCCGAGCAGGCGCAGCGAGTCGATCGTGCCGAAGAGCTTCCGCAGCGGGACGTCGGTCGTGTACGGGTCCGTCATGAAGGCCGGGGCGACCGCGGGGTCGCGGCTCAGCCACTCGACGGGAGTCGGGCCGAGGTGCTTGTGGCGGGCGTTCAGGTCGCCGCCGTTCATGTCGAAGAGCGTGCGGTACGCCGTTCCGGTGAGCACGACGCCGTCGTACTTCTCGGCGCTGCGGTTCACGATGATCTGCGACATGAGCGAGCCCCACGAGTGACCGAGCAGCACGAGCGGCAGCTCGGAGCCCTCGGCCTCGCGGATGACGTCCGTGAACCGCTCGACCGCATCGATCGTCGCCCGGAGTCCGCCGGGGCCGAGGCGGCCCATGCGCGTCAGGTCGCCCCCGTGCTGCTCGAAGCCGGTCTGCCCGTGACCGCGATGGTCGTCGGCCCAGACCGAGTAGCCGGCCGCGTTCAGCGCCTCGATGAGCTCGGTGTACCTGCCGATGTGCTCGCCGACTCCGTGGGCGAGCTGGATCACCGCGGTCGCGTCGGGCACCCGCCACGACTCGTAGTGGATCCTGACCCCGTGCTCGTCGGTGAAGGTCGCCATGCCGACATCATGGCAGGCCGTCGACGCCGATGGTCGATGAACCCCCGCTGACTAGGCTCGGGCCTGTGACCGATGCCGTTCAGCACCTCGACCTCGCCGACCCCGCCTTCGACGTCACGTCGGAGCCGGTGCTCGAAGCCCGCGACGCGGGCTGGTACGCCGAGACGCCCTACGGATGGGCGATCCTCCGCTACGAGGAGGGCACGGCCGTCTTGAAGGACCGCCGATTCCAGCAGGGCAACGCGCGCTGGCCGGCGCAGAACGGCATCCACGACGGGCCATGGCAGCAGTGGTGGGGCGAGACCCTGCTGAGCATCGAGGGCGACGACAACCTGCGCCTGCGGCGCCTGCTCGGCCCGGCGTTCCGGAGCCGGACGATCGAGGCGATGCGGCCGCAGTTCCAGGCCCTTGCGAACGAGCTCATCGACGCCTTCGCCCCGCGCGGCCGGGTCGAGTTCGTCTCGGAGTTCGCCGAGCCGTACGCCTCGCGCATCTTCTGCCTGCTGCTCGGCCTGCCCGACGAGCAGTGGCCGCAGGTCGCGCACTGGGCCGACGACCTCGGCAAGTCGTTCGGCGTCAACGTGAAGAGCGACCTGCCGCGCATCGAGGCCGCGCTCGAGGGGCTCACCGAGTACATCGAGGAGGTCATCGCCGACCGGGCGGCGAACCCGCGCGACGACCTCGTGACCACCCTCCTGACGGCCCACGAGAGCGACGACGCGCTGAGCCGGCGCGAGCTCAGCGTCGCCCTGGTCTTCCTCGCCTTCGCCGGCATGGAGACGACGCGCAACCAGCTCGGGCTCGCGATGCAGACCTTCCTCGCCCACCCCGACCAGTGGGCCCTGCTCGCCGCCCGTCCCGAGCTCGGCGGTCGCGCGGTCGAAGAGGTGATGCGGGTCAACCCGACCGTGACCTGGGTCACCCGCGAGGCGATCGACGACGTCGACCTGCACGGCCTGCTGGTGCCGAAGGGCGGCATCGTGCAGGTGCTCTCGCACGCGATCGGCACCGATCCGCGCGCCATGGGCGAGGCATCCGACTTCGACCTGCTGGTCGAGGACCGCCCGCTGCACGCCGGCTTCGGCGGCGGCGTGCACCACTGCATCGGCCACTTCGTCGCGCGCACCGACATGAGCGCCGCGCTCCCCCTGCTCGCGCGGCGCATGCCGGGTGCCGCCGCCGACGGGCCGGGCGAATGGCTGCCCGTCTCGGGGAACACCGGCCCGATCCGCTTCCCGATCCGGTTCCGCGCAGCGTCGTGACGACGCGCATCGAGAGTCCGGCGACGACCGTCGCCGGCACCGTGGCGCACGCGATCGCCGAGGTGCTCGGTCTCGACCCTGCCGGCGTCGACCCGGTGATCCGGCCGTCGCAGTTCACCGACCTGCAGAGCAACGCCGCACTCTCGCTCGGCCCCGTGCACGGCCTGCGTCCGCGGGATCTCGCTCAACGGGTCGTCGATCGGATCCCCACGGACGGGCCGATCGCGCACGCGGAGACGGCCGGCCCCGGATACCTGAACCTCGAGCTCTCGACCGACTGGATCGCCGAGCAGCTCTCCTCCCTCTCGATCGCCGAGCGACACGACGCGACCGGCCGGCGCATCGTGATCGACTACTCGTCGCCGAACGTGGCGAAGGAGATGCACGTCGGCCACCTGCGCACGACCGTCGTCGGCGACGCGCTCGCGCGGATGCTGGAGTGGAGCGGGCACACGGTGATCCGCCAGAACCACATCGGCGATTGGGGCACGCCGTTCGGCATGCTCATCGAGCACTCCCTCGATCTCGGGCGCGGGAGCGCGGAGCTCGACCGGATGGCCGAGGACCCCAACGCCTTCTACCGGGCTGCGCGCGCGAAGTTCGACGCCTCCCCCGCGTTCGCCGAGCGGGCCCGTCGCCGCGTCGTGCTCCTGCAGGCGGGCGATGCGCCGACGCTCGCGCTGTGGACCGAGCTCGTCGACGCGTCGAAGGCCTACTTCCGGAAGGTGTACGGCAGCCTCGACGTGTCGCTGACCGACGAGGACCTCGCCGGAGAGAGCTCCTACAACGACGAACTCGCCGGCATCTGCGCCGACGTCGAAGCCCTCGGGCTCGCCCGCGTGAGCGACGGCGCCCTGTGCGCCTTCCCCGAGGGGTTCATCGGACGCGACGGCGCTCCGGCCCCTCTGATCATCCGGAAGAGGGACGGCGGCTACGGCTACGCGACGACCGACCTCGCCACCATCCGGTACCGCGCCGCCGTGCTGCGCGCGGATCAGGCGGTGTACGTGATCGGCGAGCCGCAGGCGACGCACCTGGAGATGGTCTGGGCGGTCGCCCGCGAGGCCGGCTGGCTCCCGTCGTCGACCGAGACCGTCCACGTCAGGATCGGCAACGTCGTGGGTGCGGACAACAAGCTGCTCCGCACCCGGAGCGGCGACGGCTTCACCCTGGCCGGCCTCGTCGACGAGGCGTACCGGCGAGCGGCCGAGGCCACCGATCGCGAGCACGCGATCGAGGACGACGACGAGCGCGAGCGTGCGGCACGCGCGGTCGCGATCGGCGCGATCAAGTACGCCGACCTCGCAGTGCCGCACGACACCGGATACATGTTCGACCTCGACCGGATGCTCGCCCCCGTCGGCAACACGGGTCCGTACCTGCAGTACGCGGTGACCCGGGTGCGCGCCGTCTTCTCGCACCCTCGGGCGGCGGGCCACGACCCGAACGCGACGATCGTCCTCGACACCCCCGAGGCGCGGGCGCTGGCCCTGCTGCTGCTCGAGTTCGACGCGACCGCGCGGGCCGCGGGCGAGGCCTTCGAACCGCACCGGCTCTGCGCGCTGCTCCACCAGGTCGCGAAGCGGTTCGCCGCGTTCTACGACGCCGTGCCGATCCTCACGGCGTCCCCGACCCAGCGAGACGCTCGCCTCCGACTCTGCCGCCAGACCGAGGCGGTCCTCGTGCGCGGCCTCGACCTGTTGGGCATCACCGCGCCGCGGCGCATGTGAGCCACTGGAATCATTAGCAAGGCTAATTTGTTACACTAAGCAATATGACGGATGTCGCGCGCCCTGCTTCGGCCGATCGATCGACCCCTGCAGCGGCCACGCGAGCACCCGCCGGCCGGCGCCGCACGCTCGCCGAGCAGAGCACCGAACTGCGCATCGCGATCATGCGCCTCTCCCGCCGACTCAGGCAGGAGCGCACCGACACCGAGCTCAGCGGCTCGCAGTTCTCGACCCTCGGCTGGATCTCGACCGAGGGTCCGCTCACGATCGGTCGGCTCGCCGAACTCGAGCGGGTCACCGCGCCGTCGATGAACCGAACGGTGAACTGCCTCGTCGACGCCGGCTACGCCACCCGGGCGACCTCGCCCGATGACGGACGCAAGGTCATCGTCTCCGCCACCGCCGCGGGCGAGACCGTGGTGCTCGAGACCCGCCGCCGCCGCGACGCCTGGCTCGCCAAGCGCTTCGCCGCACTCACCCCCGCCGAACGCGAGACGCTCGCCGAGGCCACGACCATCCTCAGGAGGCTCACCGACCAGTGAGTGCAATGTTCAGATCCCTCGCCCACCGCAACTATCGAATCTGGTTCGTCGGCGCCCTCGTCTCCAACGTCGGCGCGTGGATGCAGGCCACCGCGCAGAACTGGGTGGTGCTCACCGAGCTCACCGACAACGACGCCTTCGCCGTCGGCATCACCATGGCCCTGCAGTTCGCACCGCAGCTGCTGCTCGTGCCGATCACCGGCCTCATCGCCGATCGCTTCGACCGCCGCAAGATCCTCATGGTCACGCAGACCCTGCTCATGCTGCTCGGCCTCGCCCTCGGCCTCCTGCTCGTCTTCGGCCACGCCGAACTCTGGCACCTCTACCTCTTCGCCCTCGCGCTCGGCCTCGTGAACGCCATCGACAACCCGGCGCGGCAGACCTTCGTCTCCGACCTCGTCTCGAACTCCGACATGTCGAACGCGGTCGCCCTGAACTCGGCGTCGTTCAACACCGCCCGCATGATCGGCCCCGCCGTCGCGGGCTTCCTCATCGTGCTGGTCGGCTCCGGCTGGGTCTTCATCATCAACGCGTTCACCTTCCTCGCGGTGCTCGGTGCGCTCGCGATGCTGAAGGGCCGGCAATTGAAGCGCTCCCCACGAGCGCCTCGTGCGAAGGGCCAGTTCGTCGCGGGCTTCCGCTACGTCGCGGGGCGGCCCGACCTCGTGGTCGTGTTCGTCATGGTCTTCCTCATCGGGGCGTTCGGCATGAACTTCCCGATCTTCTCCTCGACGATGGCCGTCGAGTTCGGCCGCGGCGCCGGTGAGTACGGGCTCCTCTCGTCGATCCTCGCGATCGGCTCGCTGACCGGGGCGCTCCTCGCCGCTCGGCGCGAGCGCGCGCGCATCCGCGTGGTCATCCTCGCCTGCGCGTTCCTCGGCTTCGCGACGCTCACCGCCGCGCTCATGCCCAGCTACTGGACCTTCGCCGCCTCGACGATCCTCATCGGCCTCGGCGCCGTGACGATCCTCACGACCGCGAACGGCTACGTGCAGACCACGACCGAGCCCGAGCTGCGCGGCCGGGTGATGGCGCTGTACATGGCGATCCTCGCGGGCGGCACGCCCATCGGCGCTCCCATCGTGGGCGCCGTCGCCGACGGCATGGGTCCGCGCTGGGCGCTCGGGCTCGCGGCCGTCGCCGCGATGGTCGCCGCACTCATCGGCCTCGGCTGGCTCGTGGTGTCACGGGGAATGCGGCTCACGAGGCATCCGCAGTACGCCTGGCGACCGGCCGTGCGGTTCTCGGATGCCCCGACCGCTGCGATCGCGGCCGTGACCACGCAGGCCGTGCCGACCCTGCAGGTCGACCAGCTCGAGCGCGAGATCGAACGCGAGTTCGGCCTGGATCGAGAGGCCGATCGTTCGCGCACGGCCGGGAACGAACGTCGATCGGGCGACGACCGCGACCGCGAGCTCGTGCCGCGTGTGCCGAACGACCGCCTCGTGCCCGCCGACTTCTCCGAAGAGGTGGCGCTCACCTCGCCCATCAGGCTGCCGAAGCCGCCGCACCGCACCGACACGCCCGTGAAGTGACGCGAATCGTCGCTGGTCTGCGGCCCGGCGGTCGATTCTCGTCACTTCGCGACCTCGCGGCGCAGCGGTGAAGAGGTGCGTCAGATCACGCCGAGGGCGAGCATCGCATCGGCGACCCGCGTGAATCCGGCGATGTTCGCGCCGACCACGTAGTCGCCGGGCACGCCGTACTCGTCGGCGGTCGCCGCGGTGCGCTCGTGGATGCCCGCCATGATCTCCGACAGGCGCTCCTCGGTGTGCTCGAAGCCCCACGAGTCGCGCGACGCGTTCTGCTGCATCTCGAGCGCGGAGGTCGCGACGCCGCCGGCGTTCGCGGCCTTGCCGGGGCCGAAGAGCACGCCAGCCTCGCGCAGCACGCGGATCGCGCCGGGCGTCGTCGGCATGTTCGCGCCTTCGGCGACCGCGACGACGCCCGCGGCGACGAGCTTCACGGCCTGCGCCTCGGAGAGCTCGTTCTGCGTCGCGCACGGCAGGGCGACGTCGATGCGCTCGGCGCTCTCGATGTCCCAGACGGATGCCCCGGGCAGGAACTTCGCCCGGCCGCCGCGCTCATCGGCGTAGACCGAGATGCGCTCGCGGCGACGCTCCTTGATGTCGCGGAGCAGCTCGAGGTCGATGCCGTCGGGGTCGTGGATCGCGCCCGAGGAGTCGGACGCGCCGACGACGATGCCGCCGAGCGCCTGCACCTTCTCGATCGCGTAGACGGCGACGTTGCCCGAGCCCGAGACGAGCACGCGGGCGCCGTCGAACGACCGGCCGCGAGTGGCGAGCATGTGCTCGGTGAAGTAGACGGCGCCGTAGCCCGTCGCCTCGGTGCGCACGAGCGAGCCGCCCCAGGTGACGCCCTTGCCCGTGAGCACGCCCGACTCGTAGCGGTTGGTGATGCGCTTGTACTGGCCGAACAGGTAGCCGATCTCACGCGCACCGACGCCGATGTCGCCGGCCGGGACATCCGTGTACTCGCCGATGTGGCGGTAGGCCTCGGTCATGAACGACTGGCAGAAGCGCATGATCTCGCCGTCGGAGCGACCCTTCGGGTCGAAGTCGCTGCCGCCCTTGCCGCCGCCGATGGGCATGCCCGTGAGCGCGTTCTTGAAGACCTGTTCGAAGCCGAGGAACTTGACGGTGCCGAGCAGCACGGTCGGGTGGAACCGCAGCCCGCCCTTGTACGGGCCGAGCGCCGAGTTGAACTGCACGCGGAACCCGCGGTTGATGCGCACCTGGCCGGCGTCGTCGACCCACGGCACCCGGAAGATGATCTGGCGCTCGGGTTCGCAGATGCGCTCGAGGATCGAGGCCTGCACGTACTTCGGGTTCTTGTCGAGCACGCGCCCGAGCGAGTCGAAGACCTCGCGCACGGCCTGGTGGAACTCGACCTCGCCGGGGTTGCGGCGCAACGTGTCGGCGTAGATGTCTTCGATCGTGCTGCGGTTCGGCAACGCGCGCCCTCCTGTCGAACGGATGCCACGTGGTGCATGTCGCGCGCGGCCTTTTCCACACTACCCAGTGTCGAGGAAGACTCCGGACGTGTGACGTGTCGGCGACCGACCGGGACCCTCGGCTCAGCCGCCGGTCGATTCGCGCACGACGAGCTCGGGCTGGAACACCACTCGCTCCTGCGCGGACTCGCCGCCGGCCTCCTTCAGCATGAGGTCGACCGCGGTGTAGCCGATGAGGGCCGCCGGCTGGCGGATCGACGAGAGCGGCACGACCGCCGCCGATGCGAAGTCGATGTCGTCGTAGCCGATGAGCGCGATCTCGCCGGGCACGTCGATGCCGCCCTGCATCATGAGCGCCTGCAGCACTCCCATCGCGAGCAGGTCGTTGGCGGCGAAGATCGCGTCGGGGCGATCGGATGCCGCGCGCTCCCGGATGCCCGCACCGGCGGCACGCCCGGCGAGCACGGTGAGCGACTCGGTCGCGATGATCTCGAGCGTGACGCCCTCGGCCTCGGCGACGGCCCGGCGCGCGCCCTCAAGCCGATCGGCGACCTGGCGGATGCTCGCCGGCCCGCCGACGAATGCGATGCGGCGCCGGCCTGCGCCGATGAGATGGCGCACGGCGAGGGACCCGCCGACGACGTCGTCGACGGCGACGGAGGAGAAGCTCTGGTCGGGCACCTCGCGGTCGACGAGCACGACCGTCGTGCCGCGGTCGCGGAGGCGCTGCAGCCGCGGAAGGTCGTCGGCCAGCGGCGAGATGAGCACGCCGGCGACCCGCTGCTCCTCGAAGAGGTCGAGGTAGGCGCGTTCGCGATCGGCGTTCTCGTCGCTGTTGCCGAGCAGGATCGTCATGCCGTCTTCGGCGGCTCGGTCCTCTGCGCCGCGCGCGACGTCGGTGAAGAACGGGTTGCGCACGTCGAGCACGACGAGGCCGATCGACCGGCTGTGGCCGGCGCGCAACTGCCGGGCGGCGTCGTTGCGGATGAAGCCGAGCTCCTCGATGGCCGCGGTGACGCGGGCGACCGTGGCGGGCGCCACCTTGTCGGGGCGGTTCAGCACGTTCGAGACGGTGCCCACCGAAACGGATGCCGCCGCCGCGACATCTCGGACACTCACCGCCATCGTCCCTGCCTCTCCCCTGCTCGTCGGCGAACTCTGCAGTGAAACGTACCACCGGCTCGTTCCGTGACTTGACATCGCTCCGCGGTCGCCGTAAATTGCTCACGTTCACCTGAATTAAAACGATTCAACCACGTGGGGTCCGCCCCCGCAGTTTAGGTCCAGATCAATGACGATTCCCCCCGGCGCTCCCGAGCCCGCTCCGGCGCTCGAACTCCGCGACATCCAGAAGTCGTTCGGCTCCGTCGTAGCCCTCCGCTCCGGCACCATCGAGGTGGACGCCGGTTCGATCCACGCCCTCGTCGGCGAGAACGGCGCAGGCAAGTCCACGCTCGTGAAGATCGTCGCCGGTCTCTACCGCCGCGACGCCGGCGTGTTCCGCCTCGAGGGCACCGAGGTCGACTTCACCTCGACGGCCGACTCGAAGGCCGCGGGCATCGCCGTCATCTACCAGGAGCCGACGCTCTTCCCCGACCTCTCGGTCACCGAGAACGTCTTCATGGGCCGCCAGCCCGTCGGCCGGTTCGGCCGCATCGACCGCAAGGCCATGCGCACCGAGGTCGACGGCCTCTTCCAGCGCCTCGGCGTCAGGATCGACCCCGACCGCCCGGCCGACGGCCTCTCGATCGCCGACCAGCAGGTCATCGAGATCGCGAAGGCCATCTCGCTCGACGCGAAGGTCCTGATCATGGACGAGCCGACCGCAGCGCTCTCGGGTGTCGAGGTCGACCGCCTCTTCCAGATCGCGCGGAGCCTGCGCGACGAGGGCCGGGCCATCATCTTCATCTCGCACCGCTTCGACGAGGTCTTCGACCTCTGCGACACCGTCACCGTCATGCGCGACGGCGCGTACATCTCCACGAGCCGCATCTCCGACACGAACGTCGACGAGATCGTGCGCCAGATGGTCGGCCGCGACGTCACCGAGCTCTTCCCGAAGCAGGAGACCACGATCGGCGCACCACTGCTCGAGGTCGAGGGCCTCACGAGCGCCGGCATCTTCCACGACATCTCCCTCACCGTGCGCGCCGGCGAGATCGTCGGCCTCGCCGGGCTCGTCGGCGCCGGGCGCAGCGAGGTCGCCCGTGCGATCTTCGGCGTCGACCACTACCAGGCCGGTTCCGTGCGGCTGAACGGCAGGCCCGTGCCCGCCAAGAGCCCGACCGCTGCGATGCGCCTCGGCCTCGCCCTCGTTCCCGAGGACCGCCGCAAGCAGGGGCTCGTGCTCGACTCGAGCGTCTCGCGCAACACGACCCTCGCCATCCGCTCGCAGCTCGCGAGGTTCGGCATCATCACCTCGGGCTTCGAGAACCGCGCGGCCCGAGTCTGGGCGAGCCGGCTCGAGGTCAAGACGAACGCGCTCAGCACCGTCGCGGGAACCCTCTCGGGCGGCAACCAGCAGAAGGTCGTGCTCGGCAAGTGGCTCGCGACCGAGCCCACCGTACTCATCATCGACGAGCCGACCCGCGGCATCGACGTCGGCACCAAGGCCGAGGTGCACCGCCTGCTCTCCGAGCTCGCCGGGCAGGGCATGGGCATCCTCATGATCTCGTCCGAACTGCCCGAGGTGCTCGGCATGGCCGACCGCGTGCTCGTCATGCGCGAGGGGCGCATCACCGCCGAGATCGACCGAGCCGACGCGACATCCGAGAACGTCATGTTCGCCGCGACCCACGCCGAGGAGCAGCACTCGTGAGCACCGCGACCACCACCCCGACCCCCGCCTCCAACGTGACGAAACGCCTCGGCGCGATCGGCAAGGCCCGTGAACTCGGGATCCTCCTCGCCCTCGTGATCGTCGTGATCGCAGCAACTGCCGCGAACCCGAACTTCCTCTTCAGCGCAGACGGATGGCGCGACCTCCTGCTCACCCCGTCGATCCTCGTGCTCGTGGCGGTCGGCCAGGCGATCGTGCTCATCACCCGCAACGTCGACCTCTCGGTCGGCTCGGTGCTCGGCCTGACGGCCTACCTCACCGGTCGGCTGTTCATCGACATCCCCGGCATACCCATCATCGTGGTCTTCGTCATCGCGGTCGCGTTCGGCGGCGTGCTCGGCCTCATCAACGGCGCCCTCGTGGCGTTCGCCAAGGTGCCGGCCATGGTCATCACACTCGGCACGCTCTACGCGTACCGCGGCATCAACGTGCTCTGGACGGGCAGCGACCGCATCAACGCCTCCGACCTGCCGAAGCCGTTCCTCGCACTCGGCACAGAGCAGTTCCTGACGATCCCGATCCTGACGATCATCGCGCTCGTCGTGCTCGTCATCGCCGGCTGGTACATGAAGAACACCCGCGGCGGCCGCGAGTTCTACGCGATCGGCTCCGACCCGGCCGCGGCCGAGCTCTACGGACTCCGGGTCACCCGGCGCCTGCTCACCGCGTTCGTGCTCTCGGGCGCCCTCGCCGGCCTCGGCGGCGTGCTCTACGCGGCTCGCTACGGCACGATCAACTCGCAGGCCGGCTCGGGCTGGGAGCTCGACGCGGTGGGCGCAGCCGTCATCGGCGGCGTCGCGATCGTCGGCGGCGTCGGCTCGGTCTGGGGCGCGGCCATCGGCGCGGTGCTCCTGCTCACGATCAACCGGGCACTGCCGATCCTCGGCATCCCCGACTTCTGGCAGCGCGCCGTCGTCGGCGTGCTCATCATCGGCGCCATCGTGCTCGACCGCGTGCTCGCGGTGCGCGCGAAACGCAAGCTCATCGAGGCAAGGGACGACAGCTGATGTCGAGCATCACCCAGACCACGCCCGCTCCGGCATCGGTGCGGCGGTACCGCGACTACGACCAGCCGCTGTGGAAGCGCGTGCTGCTCACTCGCGAGATGGCCATCATCGCCCTCCTCATCGTCGTCGTGATCGTCGCATCGATGACGGTGCGGGGCTTCGGGCAGCCGATCACGCTGACCTACCTGATCCTCGACGTCACGCCGATCCTCCTGATCGCCCTGCCGATGACGCTCATCATGATCACCGGCGAGATCGACCTCTCGGTCGCGAGCGTCGTCGGACTCTCGAGCGTCGTCACCGGCGTGCTGACCCAGGGCGGCATGCCGTTCGAGATCGCGGCCCTCATCGCGCTCCTCGTGGGCGGCGTCGGCGGCGCGATCAACGGATTCCTCGTCACGGTGGTCGGCCTGCCGTCGCTCGCCGTCACGATCGGAACGCTCGCACTGTTCCGCGGTCTCGCCGTGGGCCTCCTCGGCACGACCGCGGTGACCGACTTCCCGGAGTTCTGGACGGACCTCGCGAAGGCGAAGCTCGGCACCACCGGCATCCCGCTCGTGATCATCCCGTTCCTGGTGCTGCTCGTGGTCTTCGCGGTGCTGCTGCACTTCACCCCGTTCGGTCGCGGCATCTACGCGATTGGCCTCTCGAAGGAGACCGCCGCCTTCTCGGGCGTCGACGTGGGGCGCACGAAGTTCATCCTGTTCGTGCTCGCGGGCCTCGTCTCGGCGCTCGCCGGCATCTACTACACGCTGCGCTTCGGCAGCGCCCGCGGTGACAACGCGACCGGCATGGAGCTGCAGGTCATCGCGGCCGTCGTGCTCGGCGGAGTCAGCGTGTTCGGCGGCCGCGGCGCGCTGCACGGCGTCATCGCCGGCGTGCTGCTGATCGGAGTGCTCGCGAGCGCGCTGCGGCTCGCCAACGTCACCTCCGACGTCATCAACATCATCACCGGGGCGCTGCTCGTGATCTCGGTGGTGTCGTCGAGCTTCCTGGCCTGGCTGCGAACGCGGCGCCAGGCCCCAGGAGGGAAACCGCGCGTCGAGGTCTCCACAGCAGGGTAACCAGACCGCACCATCGTCGATGCGACCAGGTCATCGACGCCATCCATATGAAGGGACGAACAACGATGTTGTTTCAGAAGAAGACCCGGGCAGCCGCCCTCGCCGCGCTCGCGGTGAGCGTCGCCCTCGTCGCGACCGGCTGCGCAGCCGGTGACTCCGGCTCCGATGGCGCGGAGGGCGACGGCGGCAACCTGTCGATCACCTTCCTGCCGAAGAACCTCGGCAACCCGTACTTCGACACGTCGAACGCGGGCGGCGAGGAGGCCATCGAGGAGTTCGGCGGCACCTTCGCCGAGGTCGGCCCCGCCGAGGCGACGCCCGACGGCCAGGTCAGCTACATCAACACGCTCACCCAGCAGGGCGTCGGCGCGATCGCGGTCTCCGCGAACGACCCGAAGGCGATCTGCGACGCCCTCAACGAGGCGCGCGACGCCGGCGTCAAGGTCGTCACGTTCGACTCCGACACCAACGCGGACTGCCGCGACCTGTTCGTGAACCAGGCCGACTCCGAGGGCATCGCCAAGGTGCAGGTCGACCTCATCGCCGAGCAGATCGGCGACGCGGGCGAGATCGCCGTGCTGTCGGCCTCGGCCAACGCCACGAACCAGAACGCCTGGATCGAGCTCATGAAGGAGGAGCTCGCTGCGAACCACCCCGACATCGAGCTCGTCGAGGTCGTCTACGGCGACGACGACGACCAGACCTCGTTCGACAAGACCGCGGCGCTGCTGCAGACCCACCCGAACCTCAAGGGCATCGTCTCGCCGACCACGGTCGGCATCGCGGCCGCCGCGCGCTACCTCCAGACCTCGGAGTACCAGGGCAAGGTCGCGCTGACCGGCCTCGGCACCCCGAACCAGATGCGCGAGTACGTCGAGGACGGCACCGTCACGGCGTTCGCCCTGTGGAACCCGGCCGACCTCGGCTACCTGGCCGCCTTCGCATCGAAGGCGCTCATCGAGGGCGATATCACGGGCGCCGAGGGTGACACCTTCGACGCGGGCAAGCTCGGCGAGTACACGGTCGGCGCCGACGGCGTCGTGCTCCTCGGCGACCCCTACGTGTTCGACGCGGAGAACATCGGCGACTTCGACTTCTAGTCGATCGCGGGGCTCTGCGCGCGCTTGTCGACGCGCAGGGCCCCAACCCGTTCCCGGCATCGCGCCGAGCCGAACGAAGGAGCCGGATTCGCACCGCGCGGGCAGTTGCGGAATCCGTGCCCCGGTCCTAGCATTGAAACGATTCATTACGCGGAAGTACCGCAGATCCACCGAAGGACGGAGCAGGCCATGAGCGAGGCGAACGCCACCGTGCGCATCTGCTTCCAGCTGCAGGTCGACCCCGCTCGCCTCGACGAGTACCGCGCCCGCCACGAGGCCGTCTGGCCCGAGATGCTGCGCGCCATCGAGGCATCCGGTCGTCGCAACTACTCGCTCTTCCTGCGGGACGACGGCCTGCTCATCGGCTACTACGAGACCGATGACGACGCCGCGTCGCAGGCGGCCCTCGAACTCGATCCCCGCACCGCAACGTGGGAGGCCGACATGGCCGGGTTCTTCATCTCCCTCGGCGGACGCCCCGACCAGTCCGCCCCACGACTTCCCGAGGTGTTCCACCTCGAAGACCAACTCGCCGCGCTCGACTCAGAGCACTCGGCGACGCACGACTGAACACGCACCAGAACCGGAAAGAGCCATCGTGAGCATCCTCCCCACCGACGTCCTCGGCCAGCTCGAGCAGCAGTCGATCGAACTCCCGAGCTGGGCGTTCGGCAACTCGGGCACCCGCTTCAAGGTCTTCGCGACGCCGGGCACCCCCCGCGACCCCTTCGAGAAGATCGCGGATGCCGCGCAGGTGCAGAAGTTCACCGCGCTCGCCCCGGTCGTCGCCCTCCACATCCCGTGGGACAAGGTCGACGACTACTCGGCCCTCCGCGCCCACGCCGAGGAGCACGGCGTCGAACTCGGAACGGTCAACTCGAACACCTTCCAGGACGACGACTACAAGTTCGGCGCCCTCACCCACGAAGACGCCGGCGTGCGGCGCAAGGCGATCGACCACCACCTCGAGTGCATCGACATCATGCACGCGACCGGCTCGCGCGACCTGAAGATCTGGCTCGCCGAGGGCTCGAACTACCCGGGCCAGGCCGACCTGCGCGGCCGCCAGGACCGCCTGCACGAGTCGCTGCAGGAGATCTACGCCCGCCTCGGCGACGAGCAGCGCCTCGTGCTCGAGTACAAGTTCTTCGAGCCGGCGTTCTACCACACCGATGTTCCCGACTGGGGCACCTCCTACGCCCAGGTCTCCGCGCTCGGCGACAAGGCCATGGTCTGCCTCGACACCGGCCACCACGCTCCCGGCACGAACATCGAGTTCATCGTCATGCAGCTGCTCCGGCTCGGGAAGCTCGGCTCGTTCGACTTCAACTCGCGCTTCTACGCCGACGACGACCTCATCGTCGGCGCGGCCGACCCCTACCAGCTGTTCCGCATCCTCTTCGAGGTCATCCGCGGCGGCGGCCTGAACAATCCCGACGTCGCGTTCATGCTCGACCAGTGCCACAACGTCGAGGACAAGGTGCCGGGCCAGATCCGCTCGGTGCTGAACGTGCAGGAGATGACGGCGCGCGCCCTCCTCGTCGACACCGAGGCGCTCCGCGCCGCGCAGGTGTCGGGCGACGTGCTCGAGGCCAACCGCATCTTCATGGACGCCTTCTACACCGACGTGCGCCCGGCCCTCGCCGAATGGCGCGAGTCGCGGGGCCTGCCCGCCGACCCCATGGCCGCCTTCGCGGCATCCGGCTACCTTCAGCAGATCGCCGCCGACCGCGTCGGCGGCGTGCAGGCCAGCTGGGGCGCCTGACCCTCCCGACGACCACCCTCCGCACCACCGAAGGAACCTCCTCATGACGAACCAGGCAGCAGCAGACCTCATCGCGCGGTCGAACCGCCTCGGCGCCGACCCGAAGAACACGAACTACGCGGGCGGCAACACCTCGGCCAAGGGCACCGAGACCGACCCGGTCACGGGCGAGCCCGTCGAGCTCATGTGGGTCAAGGGTTCGGGCGGCGACCTCGGCACGCTCACCGAGCAGGGCCTCGCGGTGCTGCGCCTCGATCGCCTGCGCGCGCTCGAGGGCGTCTACCCGGGCCTCGAGCGCGAAGACGAGATGGTCGCCGCGTTCGACTACACGCTGCACGGCAAGGGCGGCGCGGCCCCGTCGATCGACACGGCCATGCACGGCCTCGTCGACGCGGCCCACGTCGATCACCTGCACCCCGACTCCGGCATCGCGATCGCGACCGCGGCCGACGGCGAGGAGCTGACGGCGAAGATCTTCGGCGACAAGGTCGTGTGGGTACCGTGGCGCCGCCCCGGCTTCCAGCTCGGACTCGACATCGCCGCGATCAAGGCGGCGAACCCCGCAGCGATCGGCTGCATCCTCGGCGGGCACGGCATCACGGCGTGGGGCGACACCTCGGAAGAGGCCGAGGCGAACTCCCTCTGGATCATCGACACCGCCGCCGCGTACATCGCGGAGCACGGCGCGGCCGAGCCGTTCGGTGCCGTCGTGCCCGCGTACGAGCCGCTCGAGGAGACCGAGCGCCGTGCGAAGGCCGCCGCCCTCGCCGCAACGGTGCGCGGCATCGCGAGCCACGACAGGCCCATGGTCGGCCACTTCACCGACGCGCCCGAGGTGCTCGACTTCCTCGCCCGCTCGAAGTCGGGCGCGCTCGCCGCGCTCGGCACGAGCTGCCCCGACCACTTCCTGCGCACCAAGGTCAAGCCCATGCTGCTCGACCTGCCGGCCTCGGCGAGCATCGAGGATTCGGTCGCGCGTCTCACGGAGCTGCACGAGGCGTACCGAGCCGACTACCAGGCGTACTACGACGCGCACGCGGATGCCTCGAGCCCCGCGATCCGCGGCGCCGACCCGCTCATCGTGCTCGTGCCCGGTGTCGGCATGTTCAGCTACGGCGCGAACAAGCAGACCGCTCGCGTGGCGGGCGAATTCTACGTCAATGCGATCAACGTCATGCGCGGCGCCGAGGCGCTCTCGACCTACTCCCCCATCGGCGACGCCGAGAAGTTCGCGATCGAGTACTGGGCCCTCGAGGAGGCCAAGCTCCAGCGGATGCCGAAGCCGAAGCCGCACGCCGGCCGCATCGCGCTCGTGACGGGCGCAGCGTCGGGCATCGGCAAGGCCATCGCCACGCGGCTCGCGGCCGAGGGCGCGTGCGTCGTCATCGCCGACCTCGACCTCGAGAAGGCGCAGGCCGCCGCCGCCGAGCTCGGCGGCACCGATGTCGCGATCGGCGTCGCGGCGAACGTGACCGACGGCGCGGCCGTGCAGGCCGCGATCGACGAGGCGGTGCTCGCCTTCGGCGGCCTCGACCTCGTCGTCAACAACGCGGGCCTCTCACTCTCGAAGCCGCTCCTCGAGACGACCGAGGCCGACTGGGACCTGCAGCACGACGTCATGGCCAAGGGCTCGTTCCTCGTGTCGAAGGCCGCCGCACGCGTGCTCATCGACCAGGGCCTCGGCGGCGACATCGTCTACATCTCCTCGAAGAACTCGGTCTTCGCGGGTCCGAACAACATCGCCTACTCGGCGACGAAGGCCGACCAGGCCCACCAGGTGCGCCTCCTCGCCGTCGAGCTCGGCGAGTACGGCATCAAGGTCAACGGCATCAACCCCGACGGCGTCGTGCGCGGCTCGGGCATCTTCGCCAGCGGGTGGGGCGCCAACCGCGCGAAGACCTACGGCATCGAGGAGGAGGACCTCGGCAGGTTCTACGCCCAGCGCACGATCCTCAAGCGCGAGGTGCTGCCCGAGCACGTCGCGAACGCGGTCATCGTGCTCACCGGACCGGAGCTCAGCCACACCACCGGGCTGCACATCCCGGTCGACGCAGGCGTCGCCGCCGCCTTCCTGCGATGAGCGCGGAGGGCGCGGGCACCGTCGCGGCCGTCGACCTCGGGGCGACGAGCGGTCGCGTCATCCTCGGCCATGTCGACGGCCGTGCAGGCACGCTCGCGCTCGACCACGTGGCGCGCTTCGCGAACGGACCGGTGCGCCTCGCCTCCGGCCTGCACTGGGACGTCACGGGCCTCTCCCGCGACCTGGGCGCCGGCCTCGCCGAGGCGTTCCGGCGCGACCCGTCGACGGCCTCGATCGGCATCGACTCGTGGGCGGTCGACTACGGCCTGCTCCGGGGCGACCGCATGCTCGGCGAGCCGTTCCACTACCGCGACGGGCGGAGCGACCGCGGCGTCGAGGCCGTGCACGCCGTCGTGCCGTTCGACGAGCTCTACCGACGCAACGGCCTGCAGTTCCTGCCCTTCAACACGGTCTACCAGCTCGCCGCCGAGCGGGATGCGCCCGACGGATGTCTCGGCGTCGCCGACTCGCTCCTGCTCGTGCCAGACCTGATCGGATTCCAGCTCACCGGCGCGCGCCTCGCCGAACGCACGAACGCCTCGACCACGGGGCTCGTCGGCGTCGAGTCGGGCGAATGGGACGACGAGCTCATCGAGCGGCTCGGGCTCCCGGCATCCGTGTTCGCACCGCTCGTGAGCCCCGGGGAGTCGTTCGGCCCGCTGCGCGCCGCCGTCGCCGCGGAGCTCGGCGCCCCCGCGGGCATCGAGGTCGTCGCCGTCGGCTCGCACGACACCGCCTCGGCGGTCGTCGCGGTGCCCATGCGCGCGGAGTCGGCCGCCTACATCTCGTGCGGCACGTGGGGACTCGTCGGCGTCGAGCTCGAGCAGCCGGTGACGACGGATGCCGCGCGCGCGGCGAACTTCACGAACGAGGGCGGCGTCGACGGCCGCGTGCGGTTCCTGCACAACGTCATGGGCCTCTGGCTGCTGTCGGAGTCGGTGCGCTGGTGGGAGCGCGACGGTGCACGCATCGACCTCGCCGAGCTCCTGGCGGCGGCGGCATCGGTCACCGGGCCCGTCGCCGTCTTCGACGCCGACGACCCGCGCTTCCTCGCGCCGGGCGATCTTCCCGGCCGCATCGCCGAGTGGTGCGCGGAGCGGGGGGTCGCCGCGCCCGCGAACCGCGCCGAGTTCGCACGGTCGATCGTCGAGAGCCTCGCCGAGGCGTTCGCCGGCGCCGTGCGCACCGCATCGCTGCTCTCGGGCGTCGACGTCGAGACGATCCACGTGGTCGGCGGCGGAGCGCTCAACGAACTGCTCTGCCAGCGCACCGCCGACCGTGCCGGCATCCCGGTGCTCGCCGGCCCCGTCGAGGCGACCGCGATCGGCAACGTGCTCGTGCAGGCCCGCGCGCAGGGCTTCGTGCACGGTGACCTCGAGGCGCTGCGCGCACTCGTGGCGCGGGCGTTCGCACCGCGCCGATACGAGCCGGTCACCCGCTGACGCCGAGTCCGCTCCGATTCGAGGATGGATCAGTGCGCGTGCGCGAGCTGCTGGAGCGCGATCACCGCGAAGCCGAGACCGACGAGGATGACGAGCGCGATGCCCTGCTGCCACCACAGCAGTCGGGTACGGCGCACCGCGAGGTAGCCGATCGCGGCGAGCGTCGCGACGTAGACGATGCTCGCCGCCCGAAGCGCGGCCGCGAGCTCGATGACGTCGAACCACGCCAGCACGAGCAGGATGAGCGGCACCGACGCCGACGCCAGCGCCTCGCCCGAGACCCGCAGCATCTTGCGGAACTCGGCCCCCTCGGGGAATGCCGCGTGCACGGCGAGATGCGAGACGACGTCTGCGACGAAGCCGGCGGCGGTGATGCCGACGATGCCGACGAGCAGTGCGAGCGTCGCCTGCTGCGCCGTGAGGTGCTCGGCGTTCGCATGCTGCACGAGCACGATCGCGAGGCCCGTGAAGGTCGCGTAGACCCGTTCCTTCAGCGCCTCCGCGCGCTCTTCGACCGGTCGCTCGGCGAAGCGGTCGCGCTTGCTCCGATGGCCGGGTCTCGCCGTGCCGGCAGCCGGCCCCGCCCCGTCGTCGTCCATGGGCGGGACGTTACCAGTCCTCCGCTCCGCTCTGGAAGGATCGCAGCATGACCGACGCGCCCGCCCTCCTCGTGTCCCTGCCCGGCGCCACCCTGCGCGATGCGATCGGCCCCCTGCCCGAGGGCGTCGACGTCGTGCTGTGGGACCTCACCGGCCCCGCCCCGGCCGAGCACGTCGACCTCGTCGTTCCGCCGTACATGGGCGCATCGGCCAAGCTCGGCGCCCTCGAGGGCGTGACGACCCGCCTCGTGCAGTCGCAGTCCATCGGATACGACGATGTCGCGGCGGCGCTGCCGCCGGGCCACGTCTACGCGAACGCGGCATCCGTGCACGAGACCTCGACCGCCGAGCTGACGCTCGCCCTCGTGCTCGCGGCCCAGCGGGGCATCCCCGACTTCGTGCGCGCGGCGAGCGAGGGGCGATGGGCGCCGGCCAGGCACGCGAGCCTCGCCGACCGCCGCGTGCTGATCGTCGGGTACGGCGGCGTCGGCAAGGCCATCGAGGATCGCCTGCTACCGTTCGAGGTCGAGGTCACGCGCGTCGCGAGCCGCGCCCGCGCCGACGAGCGCGGCCGCATCCACGGCATCGACGAGCTCCCCGCCCTGCTGCCCGACGCCGAGATCGTGATCGTCGGCGTCCCGCTGACGGAGGCCACGACCGACCTCGTCGACGACGCCTTCCTCAGCGCACTGCCCGACGGCGCGCTCGTCGTGAACATCGCCCGCGGCCGCGTGGCCGACACCGATGCGATCATCGACCACGCCACGCGCGGTCGGCTGCGGTTCGCCCTCGACGTCACCGAACCCGAGCCCCTGCCCGACGGGCACCCGCTCTTCGCCCTGCCGAACGTGCTCGTCTCGCCCCATGTCGGCGGCGCCTCGACGGCGATGATGCCGCGCATGGCGCGGCTCGTGCGCGACCAGGTCGAGCGGATGCTGCGGGGCGATGAGCCCCGCAACGTCGTGCTGCGCAGCTGAGCGCTCGGCCCGTCGGCCGCGACGACCGCCCGCCCCTGCACCCGAACTCCACCCGAACACCCCCGGAAGGACCACCATGCCGATCTTCGACCACGCCTTCGACTGGGCCAGGCGCAACGTCGAGCGGGGCCCGCTGCCCTCGGCCGTGCTCGGCATCGCCACGGCCGAGGGCACCGTGGCGCTCGAGGCGTTCGGCGCGGCATCCGTCGACGACCACTACCCGCTCTTCTCGGTGACGAAGCCGATCGTCGGGCTCGCGGCCCTGCAGCTCATCGAGCAGGGCCGACTCACGCCCGACACCCCGCTCACCGACGCGGTGCCCGAGTTCGGCGCCGGCCGCGACGACGTCGTGCGCCTGCGCCACCTGGTCAGCCACACCTCGGGCATCGTCGAGCCGGCGATGGACCACCCGCAGGGACTCCGACGCGGGCTGCTCGAACCTGGGCGCGACTTCGCCGCGGGCACCGTCAGCCGATACTCGACGATCGCGTTCGAGGGCGTCGCCGCGCTCATCGAGCACGCCTCCGGCGCCCCGTGGGAGCGAGCCGTCGCGACGGTCGGCGAACGTGTCGGTGCGACGGGCTTCACGTTCGACGCCGACGCCAGCCGCCACGACCCCGTCGAGGCCGCCGAGCGGGGGCTCGACTACGCGAGGTTCTCCTCGCAGCGGCATCCGGGCGCCGGCCTCCTCGGCCGTGCCGACGACCTGCTCGCCGTGGGCAGCGCGCTGCTCCGCGACGACGGATCGCTCGTCTCGCGAGTGACGACGTCGGCGATGTTGCGCCCGCTCACGGCCGGGCTGCCGAAGCTCGAGCCCTACCCCGCCGCCCGCGGCCAGGACTGGGGCTTCACGTGGAACGTGCGGCACTCGGCGCCGGGCCTGCTCGCGAGCGACACGTACGGCCACGGCGGCTGGGCCGGCACCGAGTTCTGGATCACGCCGTCGCTCGGCGTGTGCTTCGTGCTGTTGACCGACATCGCCGGCGGCATCGGCCGCTTCGGCGTGAGCTCCGACGAGCTGCACAACGCGGTGGCCGCCGGGGCCTGAGTCGTCGACGACGGGTCAGCGGGTCCAGGTTCCGAGGCCGTCGGCGTCGAAGAACTGCAGCCGCATCGTGTCGGCCCCACCGCCGACGGTGAATGTCGCCGAGGACTTCGACCCCCAGGGCGCGTTCTCGCCGGTCGGCACGAAGGCGAACTCGTCGCCGTTCCACGGCTCGAGCTCGAGCTCGTATCCGCCGTCCGGACCGAGCCTGGCCACGAGCGCGTCGCCCTCCACCGCGACGACGGCATCGCCGTAGTACGGGTTCGTCCACGTGCCCGCGTACTCGTCGAGCGATCCCGGGGCCGCGGCATCCGTCGGCTGCTCCTCGCCCGCGAGATCGCCCGCGGGCTCGTAGTAGTGCGCGAACGCCTGCCCGTAGTCGGCCAGCCAGTCGCGGTGCACCTCGCCGAACTGCACGCGATCGAGGAACGTGCTGACGATCGCCTCGGGCACGCCGATCGGACCGCCGTTCGTGAGCGCCACGACGCCGAGGCCGAGGCTCGGCACGATCTGGAAGTTCGTCGCGGCGCCCAGGCAGAACGCCCCCGAGTGCGAGGCGGTCGTGTGCCCCGTCGGATCGGTACCGGTGTTGAACCCGTAGCCGTAGAACCCGGCGCGCAGGTCGGGTGCGCCGGCGTGGCCCGAGACGATCTCGGGCGTGAGCGCCGGGAGCAGCTCCGCCGCAGGCACGAGCTCATCGCCGGCGAAGGTCCCCTCGCCGAGCAGCAGCGACATCCATTTCGCAAGGTCGAGCACGTTCGAGCTGACGCCTCCCGCGGGCGTCTGGGCGTCGGCGTCGCGCTCGTAGAGGGGCTGGAACTCGCCGTCCTCGAGCGCGTGCAGCGTCGCCCGGTTCTCTCGGCCCAGGAAGTCCTCGTAGCGCGAGCTCGTCGAATCCATGCCGAGCGGTTCGTAGAGGGCCTCCTCCGACAGGGTCTCCCACTCGGTGCCGACGGCGTTCGCGACCGCTTCCGCCCCCGCGGTGAGCCCGAAGTTCGCGTAGTTGTACGTCGTGCGGAACGGGTCGAGGGGCACCAGGCCGAGGTGGCCCAGAATGTAGTCGCGGTCGTACCCGATGTCCTCGAGGGAGTCGCCGGCGGCCATGGGCAGTCCCGAGCGGTGGGCGAAGAGGTCGCCGACCGTCACGTGCTCGGTGACCCACGGCTCCGCGAGCGCGAACCCGGGCAGGTGCTCTGCGGCGGGAGTGTCCCAGGCGAGCTCGTCGCCGAGCTGCGAGGCGACCACGGTCGCTGCGATCGGCTTGGACATCGAGGCGATCTGGAACACCGTCGACTCGTCGATGGGCTCGTCCTCGCCGACCTCGCGCACGCCGAACCCCTCGGCGTACAGCAGCTCCTCGCCGTGCACGACGGCGACGGCGGCGCCCGGCACGCCCGACTCCTCGAGGATCTTCTCGATGTCGCCCGTCAGGGCCTCGAGTGCGTCATCGAGACCCCCCTCGGCCCCTTCGACCGCATCACCGGGCGGCGGGCCGTCGGCGGAGACGCGGGGTGCGTACGGTTCCGGTTCCGGCGCGCAACCGGCGAGTGCCACGGCCATGATCACCGCTGCCGCGACGGCAGCACCTCGGACAACGCGCATGGCGTTCCTCCCCCATCGGACCGGCTCCCCCGAGCCTCGAATCCGCCACGGGACCCGACGATCGCAGCCTAACGGTCGAACCGCCTCCGTCGCACGACTATTCGCTGACGCTGCCGACGGGCTGCACCTCCGCGTACCCCTCGAGCACGCCCTGGATGCGCGCCATCGCGGCGGCGTCGAGGCCGCCGTCACCCGTGACCGCCTGCCAGCCGTCGAGCACCACGTCGCCGTAGTTGTGCCCGTGGCTGGCGGGCACGCTCTCGCCCATGAACATGTCGATGACGACCTGGAGCGCCGTCACGGCCGGGATCCAGCGCATCGAGTCGCTGACCTCGTCGGCGCGCTCCCCGGGCGTCAGCCAGTCGGGCTCCGCCCAGATCAGCTCGAGGCCGAGCCAGGTGACGGGATCGTTCGCATGCTGCAGGTACGCGACGCGTGGCCCCGCCCAGTCCGGACCGAGCGCGTGGAAGTCGCCGGGCACCGACAACCAGCGCACCTCGCGTCCGCCGTCGACGACGGGCTGCCACTGCGGGCTGCCGGCATCGCGCCCGTCGGTGAGCTCGCGCCACATCGTCGCGCCGTTCGGGCTGCCGACGAGGAGCGCGCCGTCGGTGTTCGCGCGCAGGTCGTCCAGGCCGTCGAACGCCTCCTGCGTCCCGTGCGCGCCGAGGCTCAGGCCGTACACCACGAGCTGCGGGCGACTCGCCTCGGGCAGGGTCTCCCACTTCGCCCGCACGGCCTCGAACAGGGCGACGGATGACTCGACCGGCGCATCGGGATCGAACACGAACGACACCCAGCTCGGCGTGTACGCGTACTGCATCGACACGATCGCGGTGTCGCCGCCGTGGAGGTACTCGACGGCGTCGACGGCCTGGGGCTCCAGCCACCCGGACCCGGTCGTCGTGGCGACGACGAGCACGTCGCGCTCGAACGCGCCGGTGCGCTCCAGTTCGCGCACCGCGATGGCCGCGCGCTCCTCGACGGTCGGCGCGTTCGCCTGCCCGACGTAGACGCGCACCGGCTCGAGCGCGGGCCTGCCGGTGAGCTCCTCGATGTCGGCGGCCTTCGGACCGCCGCCGAGGAAGGCGGTGCCGTGCCGGCCCACGAGATCCCACTCGACCTCGGAGTCGGGGCCCGCCGAGCGGAAGGCGCTCATCGGCTCGGTGACCCACGGGGCCGCCGGGCCGTTGTTCGCGAGGTAGAGCCGGTCGAGGCCGAACATCACGACCGAGACGAGCGCGACGGTCGAGGCGACGACGATCGCCACCGTCGCGGTCACGCCCCAGCCGCGTCCGAGTCGGGCGGACAACCGGGTGCCGAGTCGTCGCTCGGCGCGAGCGAGGGCGATGCCGATGACGACGACCGGCACGAATCCGACGACGAACAACAGGCCGTCGAAGCCGTCGATCTCGGGCAGCTCGACCGTTCGGCGCACCTCGTTCTGCCATCCGATCGAGGCGAAGGCCAGCACGATCGCGAGTGCCACGGCGACCCCCAGGTACGCCCACCAGGCGATGCGGCGGTGTTCGGGCTTCGGACGCCAGCGGACGAAGCGGCGCACGATCCACCAGAGGCCGACCCCGACGCCGTACCCGATGAGGAACGCGAGCGCCGTGATCGCGCCCTGGAAGAGCGCCGGCCTGGGCAGCAGCGACGGAGTCATCGAGAGCGCGGCGGCCAGCAGGCCGACGACGGCGCCTCCGGGGTCGAGCCTCCACCAGTGCGCGCGCATGCCGACCCCCTCCGAGGTCGCCTCGGACGGCGACGTCACCAGATCATGGCACGCGCCGCCGGGCGAATCGCGGCGACTCGGCCGGAGGCCGGCCGTGTCGCCGCGCCGGCCTCACGCGGATGCCGCTGCGAGGGCCCCGAGCTCCTCGCCGCTCAGCTCCAACGTGATGGAGGCGAGCAGGTCGCCCAGCTGCTCGACGGTGCGCGCGCTGGCGATCGGGGCGACGACGGTCGGCTGCTGACGGAGCCATGCGAGCGACACGGAGGCGACGGATGCCCCGTGGCCGGCCGCGACCTCGTCGAGCGCCGCGAGCACCCGGGCACCCCGTTCGCCGATGTACGGCGCCGCGCCGCCGGCGCGAACGCTCGCGCCCTCGGCGGTGACATCCGCCTCGGTGCGGTACTTGCCGGCGAGGAAGCCCTTCGCGAGCGAGAAGTAGGGGAAGACCGCGAGCCCCTCGCGTTCGGCGCGCTCGCGCAGGCCGTTCGACTCGAAGTCCCGCTCGACGAGGTTGTAGTGGGGCTGCAGTGCGACCGCGCGGTGCAGGCCGTTCGCCTCGGTCACCCGGAACCACTCGTCGATGCGCTCGGGCGTGTAGTTCGAGATGCCGATCGCCCGCACCTTGCCGGCGTCGACGAGCTCCGAGAACGCGCCGACGGTCTCCTCGAGCGGCACGTCGGCGTCGTCGAAGTGGGCGTAGTAGAGGTCGATCACGTCGGTGCCGAGGCGCTGGAGCGAGGCATCCGCCGCGGCCCGGATGTTCGCGGCCGAGAGACCCGTGAAGTCGGGGTGCGTGCTCACCTTCGTAGCGATGACGACGTCGTCGCGCGAACCGCGCGACGCGATCCACTCGCCGATGAGGCGCTCGCTGTCGCCGCCCGTGTTGCCGGGCACCCACGCCGAGTAGCCGTCGGCCGTGTCGAGGAAGTCGCCGCCGCCGACCGTGAACGCGTCGAGCACGGCGAACGTCGCGTCGCGGTCGGCGGTCCAGCCGAAGACGTTCGTGCCGAGCGAGAGCGGTGCGATCTCGAGGTCGGAGGCACCGATGCGGGCGCGGTCGGCGGTCTGGGCGGGTTCGGTCATGCTGACTCCTCGAGGGTCGGGACGGTGGTCGGTTCGCCGGCTGCGATCGCGCGAGCGCCCGCCGCCGACAGGAACCCCAACGACGAGCGGATGCCGGTATTCCCCGGTTGCCCCGTGTGACGAGAGGGGTGCCTCCGGACCGCGCACAGCCCACGGGCGTAGCATCGGAGGCACACCCTCGATGGAAGGTCTTCATGCCCGTCTCGGCAGAACCCCGTGTGGCCCTGTACTTCGATTTCGACAACATCGTCATCTCGCGCTACGACCAACTGCACGGCGACGGCGGCTCGCGCAGGGTCAGCGCGTACCGCAAGGACACCTCGACGAGCAAAGCACCCGTCGCCGGATCGGAGACGGCCAAGAAGCTCGCCGCGGCGACCGTCGACCTCGACGCCGTGCTCGACTTCGCGGCGACGTTCGGCACCATCGCCATCGCGCGCGCCTACGCCGACTGGTCGACGCCCGTCAACGCGAGCTACCGCGGGCAGCTCATCGACCGAGCGGTCGACCTCGTGCAGCTCTTCCCGCTCTCGGCGACGAAGAACGGCGCCGACATCCGCCTTGCCGTCGATGCCGTGGAGGACATGTTCCGCATCGACGACCTCACGCACATCGTGATCGTCGCCGGCGACTCCGACTACGTGGCACTCGCGCAGAAGGCCAAGCGGCTCGGTCGCTACGTCGTCGGCATCGGCGTCGCGGGCGGCACCAGCCGCGCGCTCACCGCGGCCTGCGACGAGTACGCCGACTACGACACCCTGCTCGCGACGGACGCGGCGGTCTCCGACGAAGAGGCAGCGGATGCCGCGGCGGAGGCGACCGAGGCCACGACCCCGACGACGGGCCGGCGAACCCGTGCGAAGACCGCCGCACCGGCGAAGGGCGACGCGGCCGCTGAGTCGACCGACGCCGCGACCGAGCCGGCCGCGGACTCCGCCCCCGCTCCGACCCGGCGCCGTCGCGCGACGACGAAGTCGGTCGCAGAGGCCGCCGCCGAGCCGGCCCCGGCGAAGGAGACGGCGGAGGCGCCCGAGCCTCCCGCGAAGCGCGCCTCTGCGCGCGCCCTGCAGTTCGTCGCGCCGACCGACCACGCTCCGGCCGACGACACCACTCCGGGCAGCCCCCGCAACCCGAGCCGACTCCTGCTGAAGGCGCTCGAGCTGCTCCACGCGAAGAACGACGAGGAATGGCAGTCGTCGAGCACCGTGAAGAACCAGATGATGCGCATGGACCCGAGCTTCCAGGAGCGTCGACTCGGCTTCGCCTCGTTCACCGATTTCCTGAAGTCGCGTGGCGGCGTGGTCGAACTCGATGAGACGGGCCGGGGCCGCGTGCGCATCAGGCCGACGAAGGACTGACCCCGCGGCATCCGCTCGCCGTCCTTCACCGGCACCGTTCAGCCCCGGGGAGAAGACTGGAGTCGTCCGACGTACTGGACGCCGGACGCGAACGGGAGGGTGCCATGAAAGCGGTGCAGTATCGGACCATCGGCGGATCACCGGAGGTCGTCGAGATCGACGTTCCCGAACCCGGACCGGGTGAGGTGCGGTTGAAGGTGACCGCCGCCGGTGCGTGCCACTCCGACAGCTTCGTGATGGGCCTGACCGAGGAGCAGTACACCTACGGCCTACCGCTCACGCTCGGCCACGAGGGAGCCGGCATCGTCGACAAGCTCGGCGACGGCGTCACCGGCGTGGCGATCGGCGACTCGGTCGCGGTCTACGGCCCGCAGGGCTGCGGCCGCTGCTACCACTGCGCCCAGGGCAAGGAGAACTACTGCGAGCGCGCGGCCGAACTCGGCATCGCCCCTCCCGGGCTCGGCGCCCCCGGCGCGATGGCCGAGTACATGATCGTGCGAAGCGATCGGCACCTGCTGCCGCTCGGCGACCTCGACCCGGTGCAGAACGTCGCGCTCACCGACGCAGGGCTCACGCCGTATCACGCGATCAAGATGTCGCTGCCGAAGCTCGTACCCGGCACGACCGCCGTCGTCATCGGCGCGGGCGGGCTCGGCCACGTCGCGATCCAGATCCTGCGGGCCATCACCCCGTCGACAGTCATCGCGCTCGACCTGGGCGAGGAGAAGCTCGCACTCGCCCGCGAGGTCGGGGCGCATCACGCCTTCGCCTCCGACGCGGACGCCGCGGAGCGGATCCGCGAGGCCACGGGCGGACGACCGGTGACCGCGGTGTTCGACTTCGTCGCGATCCAGCCGACGATCGACCTCGGCCGCAGCGTCGCAGGGGTCGAGAGCGACCACGTGATCGTCGGCGTCGGTGCGGGCATGCTGCCGGTCGGCATGCTCGGCGCCCCCTACGACTCGACCGTGCGGGCGCCGTACTGGGGATCGCGCGCGGAGCTCTTCGAGGTGTTCGACCTGGCCCGCGCCGGGCTCGTGAAGGTGGAGACCGAGGTGTTCCCGATCGACGAGGCCCCCGAGGCGTACCGACGGCTGCACGACGGCTCGCTGCGCGGCCGAGCGATCATCGTGCCGTAGCCGCACCGCGCATCGACTGCCTCCCTGTGGTCTGACCACACATGCTACTGTGGTCAGACCACAGGCACGCGGAGAGGACGATCGGCATGGGCGCTGAGACATCCGACACCCCGCGCGCCTGGCGCACCGTGCTCGAGCACATCGAGACGCAACTCCTCGAAGGCGCCCTGCGCCCCGGCGATCGCCTGCCCGGCGAGCGCGCCCTCTCGGCCGAACTCGGCGTCGGCCGCTCGAGCGTGCGCGAGGCGCTGCGCGTGCTCGAGGTGCTCGGCCTCATCCGAACCGCCGCGGGCTCTGGTCCGAGCTCGGGGGCGATCATCATCGCGACGCCCGGCGGCGGCATGTCGGCGCTCATGCGCCTGCAGGTCGCGGCGAGCGGGTTCCCGGTCGCCGACATCGTGCGCACGCGCCTCATCCTCGAGACCTCGGTCGCCGGCGACCTCGCCGACGCCGCTGCGGCCTCGGACGCCGATGCGACCGCGACCGCGAACGCGACCGGCGCACCCGACCTCGCTCCCGCCGAGCTCTTGCTCGATGCCATGGACTCCCCCGATCTCGCGCCCACCGAGTTCCTCGCCCTCGACGCCGCATTCCACCTCGCCCTCGCCGAGGCATCCGGCAACCAGGTGATCACCGCGACGATGGCGGGGCTCCGGAGCGGCATCGAGGGGTACGCCCTCGAAGGCGTCGCCACCATCGCCGATTGGCACGCGACCTCCGCTCGACTGCGCAGCGAGCACCGCGGCATCGTCGAGGCCATCCAGCGAGCGGATGCCGCATCCGCCCGCGCCAGAACCCACGACCACATCTCGGGCTACTACGCCGAGACGTTCGTCGATCCCTCACTGAGATGACGTGAATCGACCCTCTCGACACCGGGAAGGTCGATCCTCGTCACCTCGTCGTCACGAAAGAGAGCAGCACGCCCATGGTCCAGCGCCAGTTCCCGAACCCCAAGGAGCTCGCAGAGCTCATGCGCTTCAAGGCGCCGACGCTGAACGCGAAGCAGCGCCGCCTCGACAAGGCGCTCACGATCGCCGACCTGCGGGACATCGCGAAGCGTCGCACCCCGAAGGCGCCGTTCGACTACACCGAGGGCGCCGCCGAGGGCGAGATCTCGCTCGCCCGCGCCCGCCAGGCGTTCGAGGACATCGAGTTCCACCCGGCGATCCTCCGGAACGTCCCCGAGGTCGACATGAGCCGCGAGGTGCTCGGCGGCCCGACAGCGCTGCCGTTCGGCATCGCCCCCACGGGCTTCACGCGCATGATGCAGACCGAGGGCGAGACGGCCGGCGCCGGCGCAGCGGGCGCCGCCGGCATCCCGTTCACCCTGTCGACCATGGGCACGACGTCGATCGAAGACGTGAAGGCGGCGAACCCCACCGGCCGCAACTGGTTCCAGCTGTACGTGATGCGCGACCGCGAGAAGTCGTACGAGCTCGTGCGCCGCGCCGCCGCCGCGGGCTTCGACACCCTCTTCTTCACCGTCGACACCCCCGTCGCCGGCGCTCGCCTCCGCGACACCCGCAACGGCTTCTCGATCCCGCCGCAGCTGACCCCCGCGACCGTCGTCAACGCGATCCCCCGCCCCGAGTGGTGGATCAACTTCCTCACGACCCCGAAGCTCGAGTTCGCCTCGCTCTCGTCGACCGGCGGCACCGTCGGCGAGCTCATCGACGGCATGTTCGACCCGACGATCTCGTTCGACGACCTCGAGACGATCCGCGCCATGTGGCCCGGCAAGATCGTCGTCAAGGGCGTGCAGACCGTGCAGGACGCGCAGATCCTCGCGGGCAAGGGCGTCGACGGCATCGTGCTCTCCAACCACGGCGGCCGCCAGCTCGACCGCGCGCCGATCCCCTTCCACCTGCTGCCGCACGTCGTGCGCGAGGTCGGCTCCGAGATGGAGGTGCACCTCGACACCGGCATCATGTCGGGCGCCGACATCGTGGCATCCGTCGCGCTCGGCGCCCGCTTCACGCTCATCGGTCGCGCCTACCTCTACGGACTCATGGCGGGCGGGCGCGAGGGCGTCGACAAGACGATCTCAATCCTCGGCGGCCAGATCGCCCGCACGATGAAGCTGCTCGAGGTGTCGACGCTCGACGAGCTCGGCCCGCAGCACGTCACGCAGCTCTCGCGCTTCACGGCGCTGCCGAAGCCCATGACGGATGCCGCGGAGCAGGCGGTCGAGGCCAAGCCCAAGACGGTGCGCGCACCGCGGGCCACGGGCTCAACGACGAAGGCGGCCGCCGCGAAGCCCGCGGCCCGGCGGACCGTCACGAAGTAGCTCCCGGCACCATGCGGCGGGGCGGGCCGACGGCCTCGTCCACCCGTTCCGCCGCATGGCCGAGGGAGCCCCGCTGCCGCCCCGGTTCGCCGCGCCGGCCTCCGCGGTAGCGCAGGAACCACACCAGCATGAGCGCCGAGGCGACCAGGTAGAAGCCGTGCAGGACCCAGATCGGTCCGAACGGCAGGCTGAACACGTAGGCCGAGTGCACCGCGTTGCCCACGTTCGTGATCGCGAGGTTGCCGAGACTGTACGACGCGAGATCCTTCGTGCGCGCGGCCTTCACCAGCATGGGCAGGTAGCTCATGGCGAAGAGACCGGTCGACACGACGCCGGCGAACACGGCGAGATCCATGGAACCGACGGTACGGAGCACGCCCGCCCGCGGCATCGGGAGAATCACCCATTCGCGGCTGCTGAATGGAGCACCCCCGCCCGACCCGTCGCTACCGCGGGATCAGGGTGTGCTCGTAGGCGTACGCCGTGGCAGCGGCGCGCGACGAGACGCCGAGCTTCGCGAACACGTTGCTGAGGTGCCGGTCGACCGTCTTCTCACTGAGGTAGAGCTGACCCGCGATGGCGCGATTCGTCTTGCCCTCCGCCACCAGGCGGACGACCTCGACCTCCCGAGCGGTCAGCGGCGTCGACCCGGCATGTGACGATCGGCGTGCGAGCGCGTCCACGCGCAGCACATCGGGGACGGCGCCGAGCGCGGCGAACACCTCGCGTGCCGCCTCCAGGTCCATCGCGGCGGCCGCGTCGTCGCCGAGCGCGTGCGCCGCCTGCGCGGCGAGCACGCGGCATCGGGCAGCCTCGTACGGCGCGTCGAGCTCGTGCCACGACGCCCAGGCGGCGCGGAGCGCGGGGAGCGCGCCGAGGGCATCACCCTCTGCGAAGCGCACGGCCGCTTCGCATCCCGCGGCGACCGCCCGCAGCATCGGGACGTCCTCGTCGGCGGCGGCCGCCGCGAGTTCGTCGGCGACCTGCCGCGCCCCCGGGTGGTCGCCCACGGCGAGGTCGATCTCGACGAGCGGGGCGAGCAGCGACCGCCGGGTGGCCGGGTCCGCCGCGGCCACCGCGTCTTCGAGGCTCGACCGCGCGAGACGCGCCCTGCCCTGCGCGAGTCGCAGCAATGCCAGTCCGGGCTGCGCCGGATACCCGGCCTCGGCGGCGCGGTGGAACGCGCGCTCGGCCTCGTCGAACTCGCCGCGCAGGCGATGCACCTCGCCCTCCTGGTACCAGGCGCCGAACGACCCGGTCCAGTCGCCGAGTCGCGCCCGGTCCTGGGCCACCCGCGCCGCCGTGATGGCGTCGCCCCATGCACCGTGCAGTCGGTAGAGCTCGGCGCGATGCACCTGGCATTGGCCGCTGAACATCACCATCTCCGGCCGGTCGCCGCACCAGCGGTCCAGCGCGATCGTCCACTGCTGGGCCCTGCGCACGTCGAAGGCCAGGTGGCAGGTGTTGATGACCGAGCAGTACACGACGCCGGATGCCACGGGCGAGATCTCGCCCGCGGTGACGGCGACCATCGCCTCGTCGAGGAGCGCGAGCCCGTGGGCCGCATCGCCGAGCATCAGTTGCGCCTGGCCCTGCCCGAGTTGCGCCAGCGCGGTCGCATCCCGATCGCGCACGCGTTCGGCGATCGCGAGCGCCTCGACGAAGGTGCGCGCGGCCCGAGCGGGCTCCCCGGCATAGAGGTCGTCGAGGGCTGCGGCGACGAGCAGGAGCGCCGCCGACGATTCGGCACCCGTCTCGGTCGTGTCGGCGATCCGCCGCGCGCGGGCGAGCCAGCCGTTGCCGAGGGCGTCGTCGCCCTTGCCCATGAGGTAGATGCCGATCCAGGTCGCGATGCGCGCGGCGCCGGCGGCATCGTCGACCTCGAGGTAGGCCTCGTGCGCTCGCGTGGCGCAGTCGATGCCCTCGGCGTCGCGACCGAGGAGCAGCGTCGTCGTCGAGAGCCGCTCGAGGTCGGTCGGGGCGAGTCCTCGCTCGTCGTCGACGCGCGTCAGCAGCTCGAACGCTGCACCCCAGCGGTGTTCGGCGAACGCTGCTCGACCCTGATCGAGCGGAGCGGAGGTGGTCATGGCCCGTCCAACCCGAGGCTGCGCGGCTCGCACCCGACGGCGCGCCGGCACCCGTCGTCGGAATCACGGTAACCCCGCGCCGCAGCCCCCACAAGGGCGCGCTCCCTCGCGATCCGGTCCCGTCACGTCGACGAGGGCCCAGGCTGCGGTCAGCGGGTGCGGAGCACCACCCGCCTCGTCGAACCGTCGAGGGGCGAGTGGTTCGTGACGGCCTCCGGCACCGCGAAGCGCGGGTCCGCGGCAAGCGCGCGCACCTCGTCGATCGTGGTCGCCGGATCGGCGAGCCGGGCGGCGATCCGATCGAGATCGGCGGTGATCGCGGCATCCGGAGCCTCGTGCATGAAGTCGTCGAGCACGCCCCAGGTCTCCCAGAGCAGCGCTTCATGCCCCGCCCTGGAGACGAGGTCGAGCACGAGGTTGTGCGCGAGGTACGGCCACGACCGCAGCGCCGGCAGCTCGAGCTCCGATGCCACGACGCAGCGCTCGGGGTCGATGCGCCCGGTGCGGGCCGCGAGCCAGACCTCGTCGCCCGTGAGGAAGCGGTCGCGCGGCACGTCGATCAGGTCGAGCGGTGCACCCGTCGCCGAGTCGACGAACCCCTCCCGCAGCTGCGGTTCGACGAGTCGCCAGCGCTCTGCGTCGGCGTCCCAGACCTCTGCGACGACGTGGTCGATCCACCAGCCGTCGTCGAAGTAGCCCGCGAAGCCCACCCGCGACCTGGCGGGGATGCCGGCGCGGCGCGCGAGCGAGACGAACAGCAGGGTGAAGTCTCGGCAGCAGCCGAGGATGCGCTCGGTCGGCGTGCGCTGCACCTCGAGCGGTCCGGTGTTCAGTTCGGCGAGGCGTGCGAACTGCTCCTCCGCGTAGCGGAGGTCGATCTCGGCGAACCGGTCGCCGCCGAATCCGTGCCGGGTCGGGTCGCCGTTCGCCCGGTAGTGGAACAGCAGGCCCGAGACGAGGCGACGAAGCTCGGCGAGGTCGCCGGGCCGCTCCCCGATCCACTCGGCCATGCGCCCGGGGTCGCTGCAGACGGTCTGGGTTCGGTACGCGGCGAGTTCGTCATCGAAGGGCACCCGACAGGTCTACCGCCCGGGCGCAGGTGATTTCAAGATCCGGGCGCGGCAGGCGGTGCACCGCCCTGCGGTGCACTCCCCTGCGGCGCCTGCGGCGCACTCCGCCGTGTGCTGCGCTTCGCCGCCTTCTCGCGATGCTCGGCATCGGTGGGCGTCGTGGCTGCGGCGACCGCCACGTGCGCCGCGACGATCTTCGCCATCTGCTGCGCCTGCTTGGCCTCGGCGCGGCGACGCTTGATCAACTTGGCACGCGCCTTCGCGGCGTCCGCCGGGGGTGTTCCCGCACGCCCGCCGCCGGCACCTCTGCGCGTCCCGGTCGGGATCGCGAGCGCTGCGCGCTCGAGGCGGGCCTCGGCACGTCTCGCGCGCCGCCGCGCTCGACGGGGTCGTCGCTCGACGTCACGACCCGCCTTGCGAATGGCCTCGTGCGCCGAGGCGGCCACCGCCTGGAGATCTGCGCGCGCCGCGGGCGAGACCGCCCGCGCGAGCTTCTGCGCCTCGCGCTCGGCCGCCTTCGCCGCCGCGACCGCCATGGCGGCGCGGCGCCGACGGTCGCCTCTCATGCGGATTCCCCCGGTCATGTCGTCTCCCTCCGGTGTTCGCCCGGCACGCCCTCGAAGCGAGCCGGGCGAACCACGTCACGACCGGTCTACGCGCGTCGGTGCCGCCCGTCAACGGGTTGCGCCCGTCAGCGGTTCCGCACGTACTCCGACACCACGACTCCCGAGTCGAACGCCGTCGTGCCGACCTCCGTGAAGGCCTGCGGGCGGTACGCACCCGGTGCGAAAAGCGGGATGCCGTCGCCGAAGAGGAGCGGATTGCGCTTCAGCACGAGACGGTCGATCTCGTCGGCGAGCACGGTGGCGAGCGATCCGCCGCCGCAGAGCCAGATCGACGCGCCGGGCTCGGCCTTCAGTCGGCGCACGACCTCGACCGGGTCCTCATCCGTGAGTGCGAGGCTCGGGTGCTCCCCCGGGATGTCGGCCTCGCTGCGTGTTCGCGAGAACACGAACTGCCGCAGGTGCCGGTACGGGCTCGGCGCCATCGGCAGGCCCACCGCATAGGTGTTCCAGCCCATCAGGACGGTGTCGAAGGTCGCGCCGTCGCGTTCGATGCCGAGCGCGTCCGCGATGTGCGTCGGCACGGCGTCGGCGAATCGCGCGTTGAGGTGATGCATGTGATCGCCCTCGACCGGGAAGGCGTCGAACTCGCCGGCGGGGCCGGCGATGTAGCCGTCGATGCTGACGGCGGCGTAGTAGACGAGTTCTCGCAAGATGCTCCAATCACAACGGTTGTAGTGATTGGAAGACTACATCACCTGTAGTGGTTCCGCTAGCATGAAGCATGGCCAAGAACGATGAACGACGACGATCGCTCGCCGACGCGGGCTTGGGCGTGCTCGCCCGGGAGGGCTCCCGCGGGCTCACCCATCGGGCGATCGACGAGGCCGCAGGCGCGCCGACCGGCACGACGTCGAACTACTTCCGCAGCAGGGAGTCGCTCATCGCCGGGCTGGTCGAACGCATCGGCGAGCGCCTCGCCCCCACCGAGGCCGACCTCGAACGGCGAGCCGTCGAGACGCCGAGCCCCGCCCTCTTCGCCGACTACCTGCGCGACATCGTGCGACGACTCACCGCCGAACGCGAGGTGACGCTCGCACTCTTCGAGCTTCGCCTCGAGAGCAGCCGGCGCCCCGAGCTCGCCGCCGTGCTCGGCGCATGGCAGCGCGCGGGATTCGACGGCGACGTCGCGTTCAACACGGCAGCGGGCCTGCCCGGCGGCCGACGCGAGATCGCCCTGTTCCACTACGCGATCGACGGCCTGCTGCTCGATCGACTCACGACGCCGCTCGACCCCGACACCTCGACCGACGAGGTCGTCGACGCGCTCGTCGCCGGCCTGCTGCCGACCGAGTAGGCCGTCACCGCCCTGCTACTGCAGGTTCAACGTCGCGACGACGGCGAGATGGTCGCTGCTCCCGGCAGCCACGGTCGTGTTCGACACCACCGCCATGCCCCGCTGGAACACGTGGTCGAGTCGCACCACCGGCGCGGCGGCCGGCCACGTGAACCCGAATCCGCCCTCGCTCTGGCCCGCCTCCGAGAGCTGCGCGGCGACGTCGCCGAGCGCCCGATCCGACGAACCCGCATTGAAGTCGCCGATCGCGACCACGCGGGCGTTCTCGTCGCGATCGAGGTGGTCGGCGAGGTTCGTGAGCATGGCGTCGCGCTCATCGTGCGCTGCCGGTCGAGCGGATGCCGCGTGCACGACGTAGATGCTCACGGGCCCGCTCGGCGTCTCGAGGTCGGCGGCCAGCCCGCGCTTCCAGCCGAGCCCGAGGTCGAGCATCTGGGCGTTCTCGATCGGGAAGACGCTCCAGACGCCGACCGTGCCGACGCCGTAGCGGTGCGGGTAGACCTCGTCGAGCACCGAGCCGGCCGCCTCGCGGGACTCGGCGTCCATCTCCTGCAGCGCGACCACTTCAGCTCCGGTGGCGGCCAGCGTCGAAGCGGAGTCCGCAGCCGTGCCCGAACCCGCCTCGACGTTCTGGCTCGCCACGGTGAGCTGCGAGTCCGATGCCTGCGCCGCCGTCCACGACAGCGGAACGACCGACGGCACGAACATGATGCACCAGACGAGCGCCGCGAGCACGGCGGCGGCGATCGCCGCCCGGCTCCTCGCGACGAACGCGCCGACGAGCAGCAGCGGCACCGCGAGCCCGAACCACGGCAGGGCCGTGTCGACGACGAGGCCGAGGCCCGCGACATCCGGCACCATCGTGTGGAACACCAGCACGAGCGCGAGCGCCGCGCCGAGCATCGCGGTGGCCCGAGCGAGCCCGACCCGGCGACGCCGCGCGGGTCTCGGCCGCGGGGAGCCGGCGGCGGGTTCGGGGGGCGCGATCACGGTCATCGGCCCATCCTCGCCGCCGACCCTGAGCGATCGCCCATCGCGCCGCCCGCCTGACACGACGAACGGCCGCCCCGAGGGGACGGCCGTTCGTGGTCGATGCGGTCGACTATGCGCGCTGCGAGTTCGACAGGTCGATCAGCTGCTGGATCTGCTCGGGCGTCACGGGCACGCCCGGGAAGCCCGCGAGCTTGCCGATGGGGAACGACGCCATCATCTTGTCGAGGCCGCCCTCGTCGAAGATGTCGGTGTCGGCCATGCCCGACGCGAACGAACCCATCGCCTGCATCACGATCGGGCCCGCGATCGGGTCCGCAGCGAGCTCGGCGATCGACGACTCGAGCGAGAGCGGCAGGCGCACGGCCTCGCCCTCGACCTCGACGACGGCGTCCAGGCGGATGTCGCGGCTCGACGCTCCCACCTCGACGCTGTACGCGCCGGGCTCGACGACCCAGCGGTCGACGCGGATGTCCCAGTACGCGAGGTCCTCGCCGCGCACCGCGATCTCGACCTCACGCGACTCCCCGGCGTCGAGGGCGACGTTCGCGAACGCCTTGATCTCGCGTGGCGCGCGCTGCACGCCCGAGGCGGCGAGGCCCGTGTAGACCTGCACGACCTCGCGGCCGGCACGGTCGCCGGTGTTCGTCACCGTGAGGCGCACGGCGAGCCCCGACCCATCCGTTGCCACCGACAGCTCGGAGTACTCGAACGTCGTGTACGACAGGCCGTGTCCGAACGGATAGCGCACCTCGGCGTCGCGGGCGTCGTACCAGCGGTAGCCCACGAAGAGGCCCTCGCCGTAGCGCACGTGGCCGAAGTCGCCCGGGAAGTTCAGGTACGCGGGGGTGTCCGCGAGCTTCACGGGGATGGTCTCCGCGAGGCGACCCGACGGGTTGACGGCGCCGTAGAGCACGTCGGCGATGGCCGATCCGCCCGCCTGCCCGCCGAGCCAGCCCTCGAGGACCGCGGGAACGTCATCGGCGAACGGCAGTTCGACGACGCCGCCGTTGGCGAGCACGACGACGGTGCGCGGGTTCGCCGCGACGACGGCCTCGAGCAGCGCGAGCTGCTCGGCCGGGAGGTGCAGGTCCTCGCGGTCGAAGCCCTCGGACTCGTACGAGCCCGGCAGGCCGAGGAAGAGCACCACGACGTCCTTCGACGCGGCGAGCTCGGCTGCGGGGCCGACGAGGTCGCCGCCGTCGGAACCGTCGGTCGTGAAGCCGGCGGCGAACGCCACGTTCTCCCGGCCCGCATACGAGACGATGCCGTCGAGTGCGTTGTCGAGCCGCGTCGGGTTGATGAGCGAGGAACCGGCGCCCTGGTAGCGCGGCTTCTCGGCGAACGCGCCGATCACGGCGACGGAGGCCCCGCCGTCGAGCGGCAGGATCGCGTCGTCGTTCTTCAGGAGCACCGCGCCGCGACCCGCGGCCTCGCGGGCGAGGGCGTGGTGCGCGTCGACGTCGTATCCGGCGCCCGATGCGCCGGCCACGGCCTTCTGCACGAGCTCCACGACGCGACGTGCGCCGAGGTCGAGCGCCGACTCGTCGAGCGAGCCGTCGGCGACGGCGGCGACGAGCTTCGCGGCCGAGCGGCCGTCGGACGACGGCATCTCGAGGTCGAGTCCTGCGGGCAGGCCCACGACGCGGTCGTTGACGGCTCCCCAGTCGCTGACGACGAGGCCCTCGAAGCCCCAGTCGTCGCGCAGCACGGTGTTCAGCAGCCACGGGTCCTCGCTCGTGTACACGCCGTTCAGTCGGTTGTACGAGCACATGACGGTCCACGGCTGGGCGTCTTCGACGACGCGCTGGAAGCCGCGCAAGTAGATCTCGCGCAGCGGTCGCGGGTCGACGTCGCTCGACGACGACATGCGCTCGTGCTCCTGGTTGTTCGCTGCGAAGTGCTTCAGCGAACCGCCGACGCCCTGCGACTGCAGGCCGTTCACGAGGGCTGCGCCGAGCACGCCCGAGACGATCGGGTCCTCGGAGAGGTATTCGAAGTTGCGGCCGCAGAGCGGCGATCGCTTGATGTTGACGCCCGGGCCGAGCAGCACGCCGACGCCTTCGGCGCGGGCCTCCTCGCCGAGGGCGGTGCCGACGCGCTCGAGCAGCTCGGGGTCGAAGGTCGAGCCGAGCGCCACGGCCGGCGGGAAGCACGTGGCCGGCACGCTGTCGCCGATGCCGAGGTGGTCGGCGCTGCCCTTCTGCAGGCGCACGCCGTGCGGGCCGTCGGTGAGCACGATCGACGGGATGCCCGCGCGCTCGATGCCCTGCGTCGTCCAGAAGCTCGCGCCGCTCGTGAGCGCCGCCTTCTCGTCGAGCGTGAGCTCCGCCACGATGTCGGCGGCGGGCGCTTCGAGGCCGATGCCGGTGGTGTTCAGGATGTCCGTCATGATGCTCCTTCGATTGCCGGTGCGTCGGTACTCCGCCGGAAGAGTGGCTTTCCGTAGTCCTGCTGCAGCAGGTTCGCGAACGCCCACCAGAGGATGAGGGTCGCGGAGGCCCCGCCGATGATCCCGAACAGCGCGTCCGAGAGCCAGTGCGCGTTGATGAGGGTGCGCTGCCAGATCATGCCGACCACGAGCAGCGCGCCGATGATCCACCAGACGAGTCGCTTCGCGGGCGGGAACAGGGCCGCGACCGCGACGAGCAGGATGCCGGTGCTGACGGCGTGCCCCGAGGGGAACGAGCCGTGGTCGACCTCGAACAGCGGCCCGAAGAGCCCGTTCGCGAGGTCGTCGGCCGGACGCGGCCGGTCGACGAGGTTCTTCGTGAGCTGCGAGACGCCGAAGTTGCCGACGATCTCGGCGGCGAGGAAGAACAGCGCCGAGCGCCAGCGGCGGATCACGAACAGCCAGATCGGGATGAGCAGCAGCGTCAGCACCGCGCCGGGGATCTGGCCGAGGTGCTGGAAGAGCATCGGCAGCGCCCAGGCTTCGCCGCCCGTGCCGGGCGCGAGCCCGACGAGGGAGCGCCAGGCGTCGTCGACGGCCTGGGTGAACGGGCTCGCGGGGTTCGCGGCCACCGCGAACCCGAAGATCACGAACAGCGCCATGCCGATGAGGCCGGTCACGAGCAGCCAGCGGGGCCTGCGGGCAGCGGATGCCCCCGGCCCGCCCGCCACGGGAGCGGTCGCGTCGATCGAGGTCGAAGCGGCGGCGGCATCCGACATCACTTCACCGCCTTGATCGGCCAGACGGCGAACGCGCCGAGGATCGAGAGCACGATCGCGACGGGGAAGAGGCCCTCGAACCCGAATGCGATGACGATCGCGCCGGCGACGCCGGGTGCGAGGGTCTGCGGCAGGGTCGCCGCGATGTTCACGACGCCGAGGTCCTTCGCGAAGGACTTCGCCGACGGCAGCACCTCGCTCATGAGTGCGGTGTCGACGGCCTGGAACATGCCGAAGCCGAGACCGGCGATGAAGGTCATGATCATCCAGGCGGTGAGGTCGGGCCAGACCCACGGCAGGAGGAATGCCAATCCGGTCACTGCGGACGACACGAAGACGAAGATCTTGCGGCGACCGAGCTTGTCGGAGAGCGGCCCGGAGATGATCGTCGCGATCAGGATGCCGGCGAGGCTGATGAGCCCGAGCATGGGGATGACGTCCTGCGGCCGCGCGACACCGAAGTAGTCGGTGAGGAGGTAGAGCTGGTACCCGGTGACGGCGAAGTAGCCCGTGTAGAGGAGGAGCCTGCCGGTGAACGCCCAGAAGAAGTCGGGGTGCTTGATCGGGCTGACCCAGAACGTGCGCAGGAAGTCGCCGAACTTGAACGGCTCGGGCTCGAGGTCCTTCGAGGAGTAGTCGGGGTTGAAGACGATGAACAGCGTGAGCATGACGAGCGAGAACGCGGCGAACGTCACGTACCCGGCGGCGATGCTGCCGTAGAAGATCGAACCGACGATCTGGCCGCCGAGCGCGCCGACCATGAGGCCGATGCCCGAGAGCGTGGCGAAGGTGCCACGGCGCTTGACGGGTACGCGATCGGGCATGACGGCGCTGAGCGGGCCCTGCGCGAAGTTGTACGTGATCTGCACGAGCGTCCAGGCGATGACGACGCCGACGAGGCTGTTCGCGAAGGCGAGGCCGACGAGGGCGAGGCCTCCTGCGAGCGAGCCCATGAAGATCCACGGTGCTCGACGGCCGAACCGCGAACGCGTGCGGTCGGAGATCTGGCCGGCGATCGGCTGGGCGATCATCGAGAAGAACGCGCCGATCGTCATGACGATCGCGAGGTTGCCGATCTTGTCGGCCTCGCCGAACTGCGCGGCGACCTGGGCGGGCAGCAGGATGCCCGGCACGGCTCCCCAGATGAGGAAGATGCCGAGGTTCGCGGGGATGATCCAGCCGAGGAGCCGGCGGACGCCCTTGATCGGCGTGGGCGGATCCTCGTTGCCTGCGGCCTCCTCGAAGAAGGCGAGCGCCTCTTCGGGCTCTTCGGCGCGGATCTCGGTCGGGGGGTGCTGGTTCGACGCCATTGTCATCTCGGGGGAATCCTTTCGGGGCCTCGTCGTCGAGGCGAGTGGCAAAACCATACATCGCTCGGTTTTCATCTGCAAGCGACTACCATGCAGATATGGCACGAAGAGGTTCGTACGCGAAGGGCGTCGCGAAACGCGAGGAGATCCTCACGACCGCGCTCGACGTGATCGCTCGCAACGGCTACCGCCGCACGAGCGTGCGCGAGCTCGCCGACGCCGTCGGTCTCAGCCAGGCCGGACTGCTGCACTACTTCTCGTCGAAGGAGGAGCTCTTCCAGGAGATCCTCCGCAAGCGCGACGAGGTCGACTCGGCCGCGTTCGACGTCGAGATCGCGCAGCCGATCGAGGCCTTCTTCGGCGTGATCCGGCACAACAGCGAGGTGCCCGGACTCGTACAGCTCTACGCCCAGCTCTCGACCGAGGCCGGCGACCCCGAGCACCCGGCCCACGAGTTCTTCGTCGAGCGGTATGTGCAGTTCCGGGCACTCTTCGGCGGCATGCTGCGCGACGAGCAGGCCGCGGGCCGCATCGCCGCCGACATCGACATCGAGCGCGTGGGGAACCTGTTCCTCGCCGCCGCCGACGGCCTGCAGACCCAGTGGATGCTCGACCCCTCGATCGACATGGCCGAGCACGTCGCCTACCTCTGGCAGCTCGTGACGCGCAAGGCCTGAGCGGATGCCGCGCCTGCCCCGCTCGCTCGTCTCCGGCGACGTACGCCGGCACAACCTCAGCCTCGTGCTCGAGCACATCGTGGGTTCCGGGCCGAGCGCTCGCAGCGAGATCGCCGAGGCGACCGGGCTCACCCGGGGCGCGGTGACCGCGCTCGTCGCCGCACTCACCGGAGCCGGCGTGCTGCGCGAGCAGGCACCGGAACCCGGCGCGGCGGGCCGCCCGGTCACGCGCCTCGAACTCGACGCGGCCGCCGTCGCCATCGTCGTCGCGCAGCTCGACGCCGACGCGGCGACCGCGCTCGTGACGAGCGTCGCGGGCGAGGAGCTGTTCCGCATCGTCGAGCAGCACGGGCGCCCGATGGGCGACCCCGAGCGCGTGCTCGACGTGCTCGCCCTGGTCGTCGCCGAGGCCCTCGAGCACGCGCGGGCCGTCGGGCGACGGGTCACCGAGCTGCCCATCGTGATGTTCGCACCGGTGGGCGGCGAGCCGCCGGTCGTGCTCGCCGACACCGACCTCGGCTGGGGCGTGGTCGACGTCCTCGGCGAGCTCCGGGCGCGCCTGCCCCAGCTCGGCGCTGAAGTGCCCATGAGCCTCGTCTCCGACGGCTGGCTCGCCGCACTCGCCGAACGCGCCCTGGTTCCCGGCACCGACGCACTGCTGTACCTGAAGAGCAACTCGGGCATCGGCGGCGCCATCGTCTCGAACGGCCTCGCGCTCGAGGGCGCGCACGGCGTCGGCGGCTCGCTCGGGCACCTGCCCGTCGTGCCCGACGGAGTGCTGTGCGAATGCGGACAGCACGGATGCCTCGTCACGGTCGCGGGCCCCGACCGCCTGCTCGCCCTCGCCGGCCTCGGCGACCTCGTCGCCGAGCGCGGGCTCTCGGCGGCGCTCGACGAGCTCTCCGCCCGCATCACTGCCGGCGAGCCCCTCGCCGCGGGCGCCTGGCGCGAGGCGCTGCCGTGGATCGCACGCACGCTGCAGATCCTCTCGCTCGCGACGGACCCCGAGCTCATCGTCATCGGCGGCTTCTGGGCGAGCCACGCCGCGTCGATCGAGGTCGTGTACCGGGCGAACCGCCCGAACATCCCCGCGTCCGTCGGGGGCATGGCGATCCCCCCGCTCGTGGCGGGTCGCCTCGGCGACGACGCCGCCCTGCTCGGCGCGGTCCGGGCGGCTCGCGACCGCCTCATCGCCGATCCGGAGCGCCTGGGCCTCTGACACCGCGATGTTCGCCGGGGCCCGGGACGAGCACGGCAGCAGCGGCCATCGCGGCGGTCACTGAGTTCAACGGTTGAATTCTTCGACGAAACGGCGCATACTCATTGCCGAGCGCCATTCGGTTTTCGCGCGAGTGAGTGCCACATTCCGGCAGTTCTCGATGAAGAGGAGCCCCGTCTTGTCTACCCAGCCCCCCGCCGCAGGCGACCCCGCCATCCTCGTCGCACCCACCGGCGCGATCTCCGCCACCGGCCCCGTACCGGGCGAGCCACCGCAGAGCCCGCCGGCGACCCGTCGTCTGCTCCCCTCGATCGCGATCACGTCGCTCGTGCTGTTCGCGACCTACTCGGGTCTCATCTCGATCCTGCTCCCGCTGCAGGTCGGCCGCATCGACCCCGACGCGAAGGTCGCCAACCTCGCGATCGTCTCGACCGTGTCCTTCGTGTTCGTGCTGTTCGCCCAGCCCCTCGTGGGGGCGTTCAGCGACCGCACCCGATCGAAGCTCGGTCGGCGCGCCCCCTGGATGATCATCGGCGCCGCGATCGGCGCGATCTTCCTCACCGGACTCGGCAGCCTCACCTCGATCGCCTGGATCTGCATCTTCTGGGTCGTCATCCAGTTCTCGCTCAACGCACTGCAGGGGCCGCTCACGGCGATCGTCCCCGATCGCTTCCCCCGCGACCGCCGCGGCATCGCGTCCTCGATGATGGGAATCGGCACGATGCTCGGCGGCGTCGCCGGCGTGATCCTCGCCGGCACGTTCGCCGACAGCGTCGGCGTCGGCTACACCGTCTTCGGCATCACCGTGCTCGTCGTGGCGCTGCTCTTCGTGCTCTTCAACCGCGACTTCTCGTCGAAGGACGCCGTCGTGGCGCCGTGGAGCTGGAAGGCGTTCTTCTCCGGATTCTGGATCAACCCGCGCAAGCACCCCGACTTCGCGTGGGCGTTCGCGGCCCGGTTCCTGTTCATCCTCGGCTACTTCGTCATCTTCGCCTTCCAGCTCTACCTGCTGACCGACTACATCGGGCTCACCGAGAAGGAAGCCGTCGACACGACGGTCCTGCTGAGCATCGCCGGCGCTGTCACGACCCTCATCGCGATCGCGTTCAGCGGTTGGCTGAGCGACAGGCTCGGCCGTCGCAAGGTCTTCATCTACGCGGCATCCGGGATCATGGTCGTCGGCCTGGCGTTCCCGCTCATCATGCCGAACGTCACGGGCATGCTCATCATGGGCCTCATCAACGGCTTCGGCTTCGGTCTCTACATGGCCTGCGACACGGCCCTCATGACCGAGGTGCTGCCCGGAGGGGGAAGCGCCGCGGGCAAGGACCTCGGCATCCTCAACGTCGCGACCAACATCCCGCAGGCCATGAGCCCCGCCGTCGCCGGTATCCTCATCGGGTCGCTCGGCGGCTATCCCGCCCTGTTCGTCTTCGGGATGATCTGCGTCATCCTGGCCGGCGTCGCCCTCATCCCCATCAAGAGCGTTCGTTAGGAGAACAGCATGACCCAGACCGGTACCGACACCCTCGTCGAGGTCGCCACCCGCGCCGGCAGCGTCCGCGGCGCGTGGCGCGGCGAGCCCGGCACGGCCGAGGCATCCGCTGCGTTCCTCGGCATCCCCTTCGCCGAGGCGCCCGTCGGCGAACTCCGGTTCGCCGCCCCGGTGCCGAAGGCGCCGTGGGAGGGCGTGCGCGACGCACTCGAGTTCGGCGCGACCGCGCAGCGCGGCGACCCCGGCGTGACGCTCATCCCCGAGCCGAGCGTGCCCGGCGAGTCGACGCTGAACGTCAACGTGTTCACGCCGTCGCCCGAGACGGCGGACGCCGGGGGCGGGCTGCCGGTGCTGGTCTGGATCCACGGCGGAGGCTACTTCGCCGGCTCCCCCGCGAGCCTCTGGTACGACGGCGGGCGCTTCAACCGCGACGGCGTCGTGACCGTGACGCTCTCGTACCGCCTCGGCTTCGACGGCTTCGGCTGGATCGCGGACGCACCGTCGAACCGCGGCATCCGCGACTGGTTGCTCGCGCTCGAGTGGGTGCAGGAGAACATCGCCCGGTTCGGCGGCGACCCCTCGCGCGTCACCATCGCCGGCCAGTCCGCCGGCGGCGGCGCCGTGCAGACCCTGCTCGGCATGGAGGCGGCGCAGCACCTCTTCCACGCGGTCTACTCCATCTCGGGCGCGACCGCCGATGTCACGCCCGAACGCGCCGAGAAGTTCGGTCGGGAGCTGGCCGCGACGCTCGGCGTCGCGCCCACTCGCGCCGGGTTCGGCTCGCTGGGCGAGGACGTGATCCTCGAGGCGCAGAAGAAGGCGACCGAGATGACGCCCGCTTCGTTCACGAGCTTCATCGACGAGGGGCTCGGCCTCGGCCCGACCATCGACGGCGAACTCCTGCTGCGCCCGACGAACGAGTCGTTCGCCGCCGGCGTCGGCGCCGACAAGCCGCTCGTGCTCGGCGCGACCGACGACGAGTTCTCGATGATCTTCGCCGACGCCGAGAAGAAGATGCGGTGGATCCCGAAGTCCGTCATCCTGAAGAAGCTCGGCATGCCGAAGGCGACGATGAAGGCGTACCTCACGGCGAACGCCGATGTCGCGGCCAAGGGCACGGCACGCATCGGCGGCCGGTTCCTGACCGACCGCATGTTCCGCACCGCGCTGCTGAAGACCGTCGCCCAGCGCGGGGATGCACCGACCTGGGTGTACCGGTTCTCGTGGCCGTCGGGCACGTTCGGCTTCGCCGAGCACTGCCTCGACGTACCGTTCTTCTTCGACTGCCTCGATTCGATCGCGATCGAACCGCTCGCCGGCCCGAACCCGCCGCAGCGGCTCGCCGACGAGGTGCACGGCGGCGCCGTCTCCTTCATCACGACGGGCGAACCGGGCTGGCCGCGATACACCGAGTCCACGCGCGAGACGCGGGTCTACGACACCCCGTCGACCGTCGTGACCGACGGCTACGCGAGCGTGCGTCCGATTCTCGACATCTGAGTCGAGGACCGGAACGGGGCCTTCGGGTCGTGTACCCCGAATGGGGTACGTGACCCGGAGGCCCCGTTGCACGCATGCTTCTCACATGACTACGGCCGGCGAGACCTCAGTTCCCACCACGACCGGCCCGCTCGACGAGGTGCACCGCGAGCAATCGGCGCGGCTCGTCGACCACCTGGTCGACCACGGTCCGGCGACCCGCAGCGAGCTCGCCGCCGCGACGGGCCTCGGTCGCGGCGCCATCGCCGGGCTCACCTCGCGACTGCTCGACGCCGGGGTGCTGCGACCTGAAGCAGCGGATGCCTCGGGCGATCACCGCACCGCACCGCTGACGCTCGCCGCAGCCGACCACGTGCTCGTCACCGCCCACCTCGGACCCGACGACGCGGTCGCGACGCTCGCCACGCTCGGCGGCGTCGAGCTGGCCCGCTTCACCGCACCGCTCCGCCAGGAGGCCGCACCCGACGGCGAGACCGACGTCGCTCCGAGCCCGCTCGAACTCCTCTCCGTCGTCCTGGGCCGCGCCGTCGCCCGCGCCGAACGGGCGGAGCGGGCGATCGCCGACGTCACCGTGCTCGTCGACGGCGCCGTCGCCGGAACCCCCTCGATCGTGCTCACCGACGAACGGCTCGGCATCGAACCGGTCGACGTGCTCGGCGAACTGCGCGCCCGCACGCCCGGCCTGGCCGAGGTCGAGGCCGCACTGCCCATGCCGATCACGCTCGTGCCCGCTGCGGTGGCCTCGGCATCCGTCGAACTTGCCGGAGCCGCCTCCCGCGACCTGTTCTACATCGCCGGCGACACCGGAATCGTCGCCTCCGCCGTCATCGGCGGTCGGCCGATGCGCGGCGCCCACGGCCTCGCGGCGACGTTCGCGCACCTGCCGATCGTGCCGGGCGGCGTGCGCTGCACGTGCGGGCAGCGCGGATGCCTCGCCACCGTCGCCTCCCCCGAGATCGTGCTCGAGCGGGCGGGCCTCACCGAGTTCGCGGCCGCCCACGGCCGTCTCGCCGCACTCGACGAGCTCGTCGTGCTGGTCGACGCCGCCGATGACCGCGCCCGTTGGTCATGGCTCGACGCGGCGCTCTGGATCGGTCGGTCGCTGCAGCTCGTCGCACCGACCCTCGACCCCGCGTACATCGTCGTCGGCGGCTACTGGGCGGCACTGGTCGGCGACATCGAGACCTCGTTCCGCGACAACCGGCCGACCATCGGCGGCGGCGCCCTCGAGTCGATCCCCACGATCATGGCCTCGCAGCAGGGCGGTGAGGCGGCCGTCGCCGGCGCCCGCCGTCAGGCTCGGGAGCGCTTGGTCTCCGAGCCGTTGCTGCTCGCGGGCTGACGTGCACGCCGTCATCGGGGAATGATCGGCGCCTCGAGGCGATTGCACCTCACATGCGCATGATCACGTCGTCGCCACGGGCCATGGTCCGGGTCGACGACGACGCCACGATCGGGCGGTTCCTCGAGCACCTCAGGTGGTCGGTGATCGAGACCACCCGACACGATCTCGCCGCGGGCGCGACCCGACGCGACCGACACGAGACGACCCGGCTCCACGTCGTCCTCTCCGGCACCGTCGAACTCGAGCGGGGAGACGAGGTGGTCGACCTCGACCGCGGGGACATCGCGCTCCTGCCTCAGGGTGGACCGACGCGATTGACCGCCTCCGCCGACGCTCGCCTGCTCAGCGCGACGATCGAGCTGGTGGTTCCCCACCCGACCATGACCCGGGCGATGCCACCCGTGCTGGCCGCTCGTGGGTTCGGTCGGACTGAGCCCGGGTTCTCGAGCCTGCTCGATACGATGCACCGCGAGGCATCCGACGCCCGTCCGGGCTCGGGCACCGTGCTGGCCGGGCTCACCGACGTGGTCATCTCCGCGGCGGTGCGCTTCTGGCTCGAACACGGCTGCGGCACGGCGCGCGCCTGGCTGGCCGCGGCGCAGGATCCGAACGTCGGCGACGCCCTCGCCGCGATCCACGAGAGCCCCGGGTCGCGGTGGACGGTCGCCGCCCTCGCCCGCGTCGCGCGCGCGTCCCGCTCGCAGTTCTCCGAGCAGTTCCGCGAGACGGTCGGCGACACCCCGGCCCGGTATGTGACCCGGGTCCGGATGGCGCAGGCCGAGCGGATGCTCCGCAACGGCGAACCGGTCGCGGGCATCGCCTATCGCCTCGGCTACGACAGCGAAGACGGGTTCAGCCGAGCGTTCCGCCGCCACAGCGGTGTCGCACCGAGCCGGTGGCGGCGGGCCGCCCTCCGGCCCGTCGCCTGACCCCTACCCCGGCTCCGACTCCGACTCCGACTCCGACGACACCGGTCACGACAGCTCGGCCGGCTCGGCCGACGCGGACGACGCGATCGACCAGCTCAGCTCCTCGTGCAGTGCGTCGAGGAAGCTCGCCGGATCGAACATCGCGCCGGCCGGCGCGACCCCCGTCGTCCGCGTCCGCCCGGAGAGGATGCGGTCGACGGCTTCGGCTGCGAGCGGACCCGTGATCGCGTAGATGTCCTGCCCGGAGGCGGATGCGCGTCGCTGCTCCGCACCCCGGCGTACCACGACATCGACGACGAAGGTCTGCTCGGATCGGCCGTTCTCATCGACGGGAACCGGTGCGGGCGTGGCCGTCGATGAGAGTTCTGCGACCGCTTCGACCGTCATGTAGCAGTCGACCCCGCGAACCCGCAGGTGCTTGGGGATGGTGACGATGTCGGCCATCGAGAAGTGGCTTCGAACCTGTCTGACGCCGAGCGGCTCGGGAAAGGGCCATGTCGTCTGCCGGGACTCGTCCTCCCCGTACTGCAGGCTGCCGTCGCGGAAGGTGACGTGTCGACCATCGCGTCGTTCTCGCGAGACCGTCCCGGCCGCGCGAGTCCCGGGAGTGGGATGCCAGCTGCTCAGCCCGTACGCGACGTGCACCTCGTCCGCGTCCGCCCAGTCAGCCATCGCGGCGGTCGCGAGCAAGTCTCCCAGGCCGCCGAAGAACGCCATCGCCGGCACGACGATCACGCCCTCGTCCTCGGCGCCGGCGAGGACACGGCTGCGCGTGAAGGTGTCCTCGTTCGCCTCGATCTCGGCGGCGACATCGACGTAGGGAACCCGCCGGCGGTGCGCGGCATCCAGCAACGGCCCCGTCGTGTGCGCGAACGGGCCCGCGCAGTTGACGACGGCCGCGACATCACGCAAGGCCTCGTCGATCGCCTCGGCGTCGGTGACCTCAGCCGGGCGAGCATCCAACCCGAGCTCCGCGGCCATCACCTCGAGGGCTGCACCGCTCCTGCCTGAGAGCACGGGGACGAGTCCGCGCCGGAGCAGCTCGGTGACGACGAATCGGCCCGTGTGCCCGTAGGCCCCGTACACGAGCACCTTCGACGGCTCGGAGACCGCATCGGATGCCGCTCTTGCCACTGCGTCGGATCGCACAGGCGTTCTCCTCCGGTTCACGGTCGCGGCCGACCGCCGCGGCCTGTCTTGCGAAGCTAGCAGCCGCCCGTGGCGTGGACACGCCGCGGTCGCTGCGGCATCCGCTGGCTCCCTTACCGGCGCCGCGCCGTTGCGAGCACCATGCCGCCGAGCACGGCGGAGATCCCGCCGCCGAGGAAGGCGACCTGCACGCCGACGGAATCCACGAGCAGGCCACCGACGGCCGCTCCGATGGTGATCGCGGTCTGGAAGGCGGCCACGATGAGTCCGCCCGCGCTTTCGAGCCGATCGGGGGCGACGCGCGCCATCCAGGTCTGGATCATCGTCGGAACCGCACCGAATCCGGCACCCCACACGCTCACCACGATGACCGCGACGACCGGGTTCGCGCCCCACAGCGCGTACAGCACCATCGAGGCGCCGATCGCGGTCGGCGCCGCGACGAGCAGCACGCCCAGGCGCCGATCCGCCAGCGGGCCGGCCGCCAGGTTGCCGGCGAACGAGGCGAGCCCGAAGACGGCCAGGAGCAGTGCGAGCGTCGCCGGCGTGACCGCGCCGATCGACTCGAAGGCGGGGCGCAGGTAGGTGAAGCCGGCGAAGTGGCCCCCGGCGATGAGCACGACCGAGAGGATCCCGAGCGCGACGACGGGCCGAGCGGCCGTCCGCACGAGGGTGCCGAAGCCGGGCGCCCCGGTCGGCGGCACCGACGGCAGCGTCACCATCTGCACCGTGAGGGCGATGACGCCCACCGCTGCGGCGCCGAGGAACACCGTGCGCCAGCCGAGGAGGTCGCCGAGGACGGCGCCCGCGGGCACCGCGGCGATCGTCGCGAGCGACAGCCCGGTGTTGACGATCGTCATCGCGCGGCCCAGCCGATCGGCCGGCACGAGCTGCGAGGTCACGGCGAGGGACATGGCCCAGAATCCCGAGATCGCGAGGCCCAGCAGCAGTCGCGAGGCCATCATGAGCCCGAACACCGGAGCGATCGCGACGAGCACGTTCGAGACGACGGCGAGCGTGGTGAGGCCCACCATGACCGTGCGGCGATCGACCCGCGGCAGTGCCGACACGACCAGCGGGCCGCCGACGATGCCGATGATGCTCGTGGCGGTCACGAGCTGTCCGGCGACACCCTCGGTGATGCCGAGGTCGGCCGCGATCGGCGAGAGCAGGCTCGCCGGCAGGAACTCGCTCGCCACGAGCGTGAAGATGCCGAGGCCGAGCGAGACGACGCCGGCCCATGCGGCCCTGCGGGGGGCCGGGGCATCCGCGCCCGGTGCCGCGTCGGCGGGCGAGAGCGAGATGGCACTGGTGCTCGCGGTATTCGTGGACATGTCGCTCCTTCAGGTGGATCTCCACCCTCTCGGAACGACCGCGCCGACGCCCGACCGTTCGTCGTCGGTACCCGACGGATCGTCCGGTTGAGGCGTCGCAGCAGGGCGGTGAGGCGGCCGTCGCCGGCGCCCGCCGTCAGGCTCGGGAGCGCTTGGTCTCCGAGCCGTTGCTGCTCGCGGGCTGAGGCAGCCCGCGACCGATCCTGCTGCGGATCCCCCAGCCGGTCACGCGCATCATCGCCTCGACCACGATGCCGGCGCTCATCTTCGATCGGCCGCGTTCGCGTTCGACGAAGGTGACGGGCACCTCGACCACGACGAGGCCGGCCTCACGCGCGTGCCAGAGCATGTCGACCTGGAACCCGTAGCCGCGGGTGTGCACGTCGTCGAGCCGGATGCGTCGCAGGGCGTCGGCCCGGAACACCCGGTACCCCGCCGTCGCATCACGGGTGGGCAGCCGCAGCACCCAGCGCGCGTAGGCGCTGCCGCCGCGCGAGAGCCACTGACGACGGCGCGGCCAGTTCTCGATCGAGCCGCCGTCGATCCAGCGCGACCCGATGACGAGGTCGACCGGCGGCTCGGCGGTGAGCGCGTCGAGCAGTCGCGAGAGCTGTTCGGGCTGATGCGAGCCGTCGGCGTCCATCTGCACGATCGGGTCGAACCCCTCGCGGAGCGCCCACGCGAACGCGTCGAGGTAGGCGGCGCCGAGGCCGTTCTTCTCGGTGCGGTGCAGCACCTGCACCGAGGCATCCGCCGCCGCGATCTCGTCGGCGATCAGGCCGGTGCCGTCGGGTGAGGAGTCGTCGACGACGAGCACGGAGGCCGCGGGCACGGCGGCGCGCACGCGCGCCACGATCGCAGCGATGTTCTCGCGCTCGTTGTAGGTGGGGATCACCACCAGGGCTCGGGTCATCACTCGAATCGTAGTCGCCTCGAGCATCGCGCTCGCGCCAGCGGCCCCGACCCGGGCGACGAGCGGGCTCGGGTCAGCGCACGCCGGCCATGAGCTTCAGCACGCCGCGGCTGCCGACCGCGAGGGCGATGCCGAGCACGATCGCGATGGCACCGAGCACACCGAAGTAGACCACCTCGGTGTCGGCCGAGTAGAACGTCGCGAGCTGGCCCGAGATCGCCGTGCCGAGCGAGACCGACAGGAAGAAGAGCGCCACCATCTGCGTATGGAACACCTTCGGCGCGAGCTTCGTCGTCACCGAGAGTCCGACCGGCGACAGCAGCAGCTCGGCCACGGTGAAGATGAACAGGATGCCGATGATCGCGAGCAGCGGCGTGGAGTTCGCCGCACCGCCGGCGAACGGGATGAACAGCAGGAACGCCACGCCCATGATCGCCGTGCCGAGCGCGAACTTGATCGGCGTCGACGGCTGCCGGTCGCCGAGCTTGGTCCAGATCGCCGCGAACACTCCCGACAGGATGATGATGAAGATCGGGTTGATCGACTGCACCCACGAGACGGGCATCTCCCAGCCGAAGAGGTCGCGGTTCAGCTGCTTGTCGGAGTAGATCGTGAGCACCGTGAACTGCTGCTGGTAGAGCGACCAGAAGGCGACGCTCGCGACGAACAGCGGAATGAAGCCGACCACCCGGCTGCGCTCGACGGTCGTGATGCGCTTGCTCGAGAGGATCACCGCGAAGTAGGCGACCGCGGCCACGATCACCGAGGCGATGACCCAGGTGACGAGGTTCGTCGCGGTGATGAGACCGGTCATGACGAGCACGACGACGGCGACGATCGCCGCCACGGCGATGCCGATCACGAGGCCGAGTCGGTCACGAGGCAGCGGGTTCGGCACGACGGATGCCTCGGCCGGCAGTCGCTTGCGACCGAACGAGTACTGGATCAGGCCGATCGCCATGCCGACGGCGGCGAGGCCGAAGCCCCAGTGGAAACCGAGGGTCGACGCGAGCAGTCCCGTGAGGATCGGGCCGAAGAAGGCGCCGAGGTTGATGCCGAGGTAGAAGATCGAGAACCCGGCGTCACGGCGTGGGTCGTGCTCGGAGTAGAGCGTGCCGACGACGCTCGTGGCGTTGGCCTTCAGCCCGCCCGAGCCGAAGGCCACGAGGATCAGGCCGACTCCGACGCCGACGAAACCGGGCAGGAGGGCGAGCGCGATGTGCCCGGCCATGATGACGATGGCGCTGAAGAAGAGCACCTTCTCGCTGCCGAGCACGCGGTCGGCGAGCCACGCGCCGAGGATCGTGGAGAGGTAGACCCCGCCGCCGTACGCACCGACGATGCCGGCCGCCGCGGTCTCCTCCATGCCGAGGCCGCCCTCGGCGACCGAGTAGTACAGGTAGATGAGCAGGATGCCCTGCATGCCGTAGAAGCTGAACCGCTCCCACATCTCGACGCCGAAGATGTTCGCGAGCGATCGCGGCTGACCGAAGAATCCGCGGTCGCGCTTGATTTCACTCGGCTCCGAGACCGGCTCGGTGACACTGCCCATGGAGGTTAACCCTACCGGAGCGCCGTGCGGCGGCCCCGCCTCGACCGTCAGCCGCGGACGAGCCAGCCTCGCTCGGAGGCATGCCAGCCGAGCTGGAGCCGACTCGTCACGCCGGCGAGCTCCATGAGCCCCCGCACCCGCCGCTGCACGGTGCGCTGCCCCATGTCGAGATGCTTGGCGATGCTCGCATCGGTGAACCCGCCGAGGAGCAGCGACAGCACCTGGAGGTCGAGCGTGTCGAGACCGCTCTCGCCTTCGACCACCTCATCGGAGCCCGGACCGCTCAGCACGAGTGGCGTGGCGTCGTGCCAGACCGATTCGAACAGGCCCGACAGGGAGTCGACCAGGCCGCTCGCGTGGATCACGAGAGCCGCCGGTTCGGAGTGATTGCCGTTGAGCGGCACCATCGCGAGCGACCGATCGGCGATCATCAGCTTGGTCGGCACCCGATCGACCACCCGGACGTTGACGTCGGGGCCGAGCGCAGACGACACCTCGGCGAACTCGGCCGGTGACGTGAGCACGGCGCGTTCGACCACGATCCGATACGTGACGCCGCGTGCGACGGCCACGCCCTCGGCCTCGTTGTCGGGCCCGGACACGGCCACCGAATGCTCGGTCACGAACGACATGACGTCGTGCGTCGCACCCAGATGCAATTGGAGGAAGCGTTGCGACACCGCAGCTGCGCCGACGACCACCTCGACGAGATCACGGGCATCCGACTCGGAGGCCTCGGCGAGGTACTCCTCGGCGAGCGCCACCGCCGTCAGCTCGGCCTCCTCGAGCTCGAGCCGCTGCTGGATCAGGAGCGGGCGCAGGGCGACGCCCGGGGGCGATGCGACCCAGCGCCCACCGGACTCGACCGAGGACTGCGTCGCCAGACCGCGTTGCTCCAGCGCGCGGAGCCGCCGCCCGATCTCGCCTTCGCCCGTTCCGAGCCGCCGGTTCAAGTGAGGGAGATCGGCGGCGCCGAGCGCGAGAAGGGACCGGTAGACGGACTCCTCCCCCTCGTCGAGCCCGATGGCTGACAGCATGCGAACACTCCTCGGTCGCGGATCTCAGGGTGGCGGGAAGCGGCCACGGCGTAGTCCCGCCCGCTCCCATTCTTCCGTTCGGGTCGCCGGTACTGCGAGCCTGACGGCCAAGCCCGGCAGACGCAGACCGATCCGGCCGTCGTCGCGGGCTCACAGAAGGAAGGAAACCGATGCGCCCCATCTGGCGTAGCACTCTGACCGCGACCACCGTCGCCGTCATGGTAGCCACCAGCGCAACCTTGTCCAATGCCGTCGAAGCGAATGAATCCGGCGAGCAGCCTCCGATCGTCGGCAGCAGCGCCTGGCGCGGCACGACAGCCGACCCGCCCGTCACGGTCACCCTGGTCAACGGCGACCGGGTCGTCGTGACCAACGGCAGCACCGTCGCGGTGCTCCCGCGCGAAGACGGCTCGCAGCCGCTCGTGGAGACCCGCCAGGTCGGCGACGATGTCTACGTCTACCCGGCCGACGTGGTCGAGGCACTGGCGGCCGGCACGGTCGACGAGGAGCTCTTCAACGTCACCGGCCTGGTGCGTCAGGGCTACGATGACGCCCACAGCGCCACGCTGCCGGTCATCGCGCAGTACGCCGACCCGGCAGCCGCGATGGTGACCCCGCGCGGCGCCGAGACGGGCGTCGTGCTCGAGTCGATCGGCAGCGCCGCACTCAGCGCGGACAAGGCGACCGCCAGGGACTTCTGGGCCGACCTGACCGACCCGCAGAGTCGCTCCGCCGGCTCGATCGAGAAGCTCTGGCTCGATCGCAAGGTCGAGGCCACCCTCGACCAGTCGACCGCGCAGGTCAACGCGCCGGAGGCATGGGCAGCCGGGCTCGAAGGCGCGGGCGCGACCGTCGCCATCCTCGACACCGGCGCCGACGCCGAGCACCCCGACCTCCAGGGCCGCATCATCGCCGGCGAGGACTTCACCGGATCGGGATCGTGGAACGACGGCAACGGACACGGCACGCACGTCGCGTCGACGGTCGGCGGGTCCGGCGCTGCCAGTGACGGCGCGAAGCGCGGCGTCGCACCGCAGGCCGCTCTGCTCGTCGGCAAGGTCCTCGCCGACAACGGCTCCGGCTCGACGTCCGGCATCATCGCGGGCATGGAGTGGGCCGTCGAGCACGGCGCCGACGTCGTGTCGATGAGCCTCGGCAGCACCGCCCCGGTCGACGGCTGCATCGACCCGATGGCGATGGCCGCCGGGTCGCTCTCCGAGAGCAGCGACAGCCTCTTCGTGATCGCGGCCGGCAACGTCGGGCCGGCGAACAACACGGTCTCCTCCCCTGGTTGCGCACCGTCGGTGCTGACGGTCGGCGCGGTCGACCGGGACGACAGCACGGCGGTCTTCTCCAGCCGTGGACCGGTCGACGGCACCCACGTCCTGAAGCCCGAGATCACGGCACCGGGAGTGGGCATCTCCGCTGCGGCGGCCGGTGGCCGGGGCCAGTACGCGTACCAGTCCATGTCGGGCACGTCCATGGCCACCCCGCACGTCGCGGGAGCGGCGGCGATCGTCAAGCAGCGCCACCCCGAGTGGGACGGCGAGCAGATCAAGGCCGCCCTCGTGTCGTCGGCCGAGACCGACATCCCCGGTGACGTCCGCGAGACCGGCGCCGGCCGCCTCGACGTGGGTGCGGCGGTCGACGAGACGGTGACTGGCGCACCGGCCCTGCAGGCAGGCACGTTCGACTGGCCGCACACGAAGTACGAGACCGTCACGATCGACGTGCCCTACACGAACCTGTCGGATGCTGCGGTGACCCTGCAGCTCGAGGTCGAGGGCCTGACCGGCAACGACGGCTCCCGCGTGAAGGTCAGGCTCGCGACGCTCGAGCAGGACTCGGTGACGATCGAACCGGGCGCGACGGCGACCGTGCCGCTGCGGGTGAACCCGGCGGCGAAGCTGGCCGCCCACCAGTTCGGCGACGTCACCGGGCGGATCGTCGCCACCGGCGACGCCGACGTCTCGACGCCGTTCTCGCTGTACGTGCAGCCCGAGACGGTGCAGGTGACGGTCAAGGTCATCGACCGCAACGGCAACCCCGCGAGCGGCGCGTCGTCGCTCGACATCGTCAACATCGACACGAGCAGCGGCAGTCGCCGGGCCAACGGCGGCGCAGGGGAACATGTCGTCGAGGTCCGCCCCGGGCGCTACTTCGTCTCGAGCTTCGTCGCCACGCCTGACGCCGACGGCGCCACGAAGCTCGTCGACTCGGTCAGCTACCTGGCACGGCCCGAGCTCAAGATCTCGGAGGACACGACCGTCGTGCTCGACGCCCGCGACGCCGAGCGCATCACCGTGAAGACCGACCGTCCCAGTGAGACCCGGGCCATGAGCCTCTCCTTCGTGCGCAGCTGGGACGACACGTGGCGGCACTCGGGCACGCTGTTCGCGACGTCCACCGTGAATGCGGTCTACGCCGACGTGCAGGGCAGGGCTCGTGACGGCGAGTTCGAGTTCCGGCACTTCTGGCGCAACGCCGCGCCGCTCGTCGACGAGCTGTCGGTGGTCGGCGGCGACGAGCTGCACCCGATCCCGGTGGGCTACTCCTCGCTGAACCTCACGGGCACCGGGCAGTCGCCCGTCGTCGACGCGGGCACCGGCACCGCCGCCGAACTCGCGGCGGCCGACGTCGCGGGCAAGTTCGCGCTCATCCGCCTCGCCGACGGCGCCACCTCGGTCAACACCGTGGCGCTCGCAGCGCACGAGGCGGGCGCCGAGGCCGTGCTGGCGTACCACGAGGCGACCGGGCGCTGGCAGCCCAAGAGCGGCGCCGCCGTCTCCCAGGCGCCGAGCTACGCGATTCCCTCGGAAGAGGCCGCGTCGCTGCTCGACCGACTCGCCGCAGGCCCCGTCGAGCTGCAGTGGAGCTTCACCGCGGCGAGCCCGTTCGTCTACAACCTCGCGTTCTCGCAGGACACCCCGTTCACCGACGCCAAGCAGTTCGTCGTGCGCGACAAGAAGCTCGGACGCACCGAGGCGACGTACCAGGCGATGGGCGCACCGGTCGATCGCCTCGACTGGGCCGCAGCGGTCGACGCGGAGGGCTACGGTATCGCGGTCGGCGGGTTCCAGCCGGTGCCGGCGCCCTCGACGCGCACCGAGCTGTTCACGGCGGGCGACGTCCGGTGGCAGTCGGCCGTGCTCGGGTACTTCCCGCACGGCGAGATGATGGTCGATCAGTTGCGCGAGGTCGAGCCCGGCGGCGTGCGCACCGACACCTGGTACGGCGGCACCGTCGCCCCGACCGCGATGGAGTCGTACACCGGCGAACTGATGCTGGCCGCCGAGCGGCAGGGCAACCTGATCGGCTTCGCGAGCGGCATGTGGGGCGACAGCTCCGGGCACTGGGCCGACCAGGGATCGTTCGGCGACATCGGCAACCTCAAGCTACGCCGGAACGGCGTGGAGATCGGCCGGTCGGTCTACACCTCCGACGTGTTCGAGGTGCCGGCCGACGACGCCGAGTACGAGCTCGAGCTGTTCACGGAGAAGATCGGCCGCCAGACGGAGACCTGGCAGCGGTCCTCCAAGGTGACGACGGTCTGGAAGTTCCGCTCCCAGCTCGACGAGTCCGTCGTCTCCCAGGGCCTGGCGGTCATGTTCCCCCGCGTCGACCTCCCCGAGGACGGGATGAAGACGCTGGCGGCGGAGGCCGGGCAGGAGCTGAAGCTGCACGTCACCGGTCACGCGGGCTACACGCCCGGCACGATCACGAGCGCCGCGCTCGCGACCTCCACCGACGGGGTCACGTGGGTGGACGCCCCGACCGCCGAGCAGGACGGCGAGTGGGTCGCGGTCGTCGACCACTCCGGTGCATCCGGCCAGCCGGTGAGCGTCCGCGTGACGCTGACCGACAGCAACGGCAACTCCGTGACGCAGACCGTGGTTCGGGCGTACGACGTGCGCTGATCACCGCGACAACCGAAGGGATCGGCCCACGGCCGCTCGGACTCGTGCGAGTCCGAGC
>NZ_JBHURI010000012.1:0-65157 GCF_042673425.1 Agromyces sp. NPDC056965
AGCGGATGCCGCGGCATCCGCTGCCCCGTCGAGCGCGACCACCGGGACGTCGATGCGACGACCGGCCTTCGAGCTCTCGAGGCCGGCTTCGGCGAGCAGCACGCCCCGGGCGCCGGCGAGGAAGTCGAACTCGTTGGGCGCATCCTCGACGACGTGGCGGATGAACTCCTCCCACTGCGTCTTGAAGCCGTTCTCGAACTCCTGGTTGCCGGGGCTCTCGATCCAGTCGGCGTCGTAGTCGTGCTGGTCGGCGAGGTCGGGGTTCCACACGGGCTTGGGAGTGGCGTTGCGCGGCTGGATCTTGCAGCCGAACAGGCCGACGACGGCCGAGCCGTGAGTGCCGTCGACCTGGAACTCGACGAGCTCGTCGCGGTTGACGCGCGTGGTCCAGCTCGAGTTGAGTTGCGCGACCACGCCGCCCTCGAGCTCGAAGATGGCGTAGGCGGCGTCGTCGGCGGTCGCGGGGTAGGCCTCGCCGCGCTCGTCGAAGCGCTCGGGGATCTCGGTGACGGCCTTGGCGTAGACCGACTCGACGCGGCCGAACAGGTTCTCGAGCACGTAGTTCCAATGGGGGAACATGTCGACGATGATGCCGCCGCCGTCCTCGGCGCGGTAGTTCCAGCTCGGGCGCTGGGCGGGCTGCCAATCGCCCTCGAAGACCCAGTAGCCGAACTCGCCGCGCACGCTCAGGATGCGGCCGAAGAAGCCGGAGTCGATGAGGCGCTTGAGCTTCTGCAGGCCCGGGAGGTAGAGCTTGTCGTGCACGACGCCGTTCTTGATGCCGGCGGCATCGGCGAGACGCGCGAGCTCGAGCGCCTCCTCGAAGCTCTCGGCGGTGGGCTTCTCGGTGTAGATCGCCTTGCCTGCGGCGATGGCCTTCTTGATCGCAACGGCACGCGCCTTCGTCACGAGGAAATCGGCGTAGATCTGCCAGCGGTCGTCGGCGAGCGCCTCGTCGAGGTTCGTCGTGTAGTGCTCGATGCCGTGCTTCGCGGCAAGGTCGGCGAGCTTCTTCTCGCTGCGACCGACGAGGATCGGCTCGACCTGCACGCGCGTCTCGCAGTCGGCGAGGAGCACGCCGCCCTGCTCGCGGATGGCGAGGATCGAGCGCACGAGGTGCTGGCGATAGCCCATGCGGCCCGAGACGCCGTTCATGATGATGCCGATGGGGCGGCGGGTGGAGTGATCGACCATGTGCTTCGTCCTTCTCGAGTCGTCGGCCATCGGCGATGCTCGCCAATGCGGCCGGAAAGCGTTTACCCGAGAGTAGGACAGGGCCTGCTGATCCGCAACCTCGTGACAGGGACGCTGCGCCGCCGAGTGCGATCGGCTGCATCGCGGATTCGATCGTCTGACGCGCCCTGCGGCGTGCGGCGGCGGATGCTCGGCGACAGCTCAGGCCGACCCCGCCCTCGATGTCGACCGCGACCGCGACCGAGTCAGTCGGCGCGAGTCGGCGTGGACTCTCGCAGGACGACTTCGGCTCGCACCGGGAAGTCGCCTGCCTCGTCGAGAGGTCCGAGTGCGAGGCGCAACGCGCGTCGGCCGACCTCTTCGAGGGGGAGGCGCACCGTGCTGAGCGGCGGGGTGACGTCGCGCGCCGTCGGAATGTCGTCGAATCCGGCGATGGCGATGTCCCGGCCGGGGAGGAGCCCGACGTCGCGGATCGCGGACATCGCCCCAATGGCCATGACGTCATTGGCGGCGAAGACCGCGTCGATCCCCTCGATCCCCTGATCGATGAGCGTGCGCATGCCGTCGTAGCCGCCATCACGGGTGAACGCCGGGCGCACGATGCGCGCGGGATCGATCGAGATCCCCGAGGCCGTCAAGCCGGCGAGGAATCCGCCGAGGCGGTCCTCGGCCGTGCGGAGTCCCTCGGCTCCGGTGAGTGCGGCGAAGCTCCGGTAGCCCGCCTCGACGAGTGCTCGCGCGAGCGATTCGGCCCCGACCGCGTTGTCGAGGGAGATGCTGCGATACGGCGGCTCGGCGGTGCCGATGAAAGAGACGCGGCCGCCGTTCGCCTCGAATGCGCGCAGCTCTTCGGCGAGTGCCGGAGCGGTGGGGTCGTCAGTGCGCCGCGAGGCGGCGAGGATCATGACACGCGGCCGCTGGCCGCGAAGGCTCCGCACGAGTTCGAGCTCGCGCTCCGAGTCGCGCTCGGTCGCCGCCATCGTGACCACGAGGCCCTCGTGGTCCGCCTCGCGAACGACACCGGCCGCGATCTGTGCGAAGTACGGGTCCGCGATGTCGGCGACGAGCAGTGCCACCGTCGTCGAGGTGCCGCGGGCGACGGCCTGGGCCGAGAGGTTCGGCGAGTAGTCGAGCTTCGCGGCGGCGGCGAGCACGCGTTGCCGGTAGTCCTCGTTGACCTTGCGGGTGCTGCCGTTGAGCGACCGCGACGCGGTGGCCAATGAGACACCCGCTTCACGCGCGACGTCGTGAAGCGTGGCGGGTGCGCGTCGTTCCCCGTCCGTGCCTCCGGCGCCCATCACCCCTCCTGTTCCGTGCGCTGCTGCTGCGGCTCGACCCTATCGTGCAGGTCGCGGGAGTTGGCCGCCGGGCGGTCGACTGATAGGAATGAGGCCATGCTGGATAGCGCTTACCGGAATCGGTGTGAACCAGCGACGACCGTCATCGGGCGTCGTCCCGACACGGGTCCGATCGGCGACGAGCGATAAGATGCCCGAAACGCGAGGAGGCGCAATGCGTGCCGTGATTCTGAACGGTTCCGGTCGTTACGCCGACCCGTGGCACCACCACTCCGAGACCAGTGCGGTGCTCGCCGAACTCGTCGCGGAGGCCGGGTTCACCGTCGACGTCGCCGACGAGGTCGACGAGTCGCTCGCGTCGTTGCCCGACGACGTCGCGCTCATCGTCGTGAACGCCGGCGACCCGTACGCGCCGACCCCCGACGGCGCGACCGACGTCGTGCCCGAGGCATCCGTGCTCGCTGCGGCGAACGCCGCCCTCGAACGGGCGATCGACCGTGGCGTCGGCATCCTCGCCGTGCACACGGCGGCGGCGAGCCTGCACGACTATCCCGCCTACGAGCGGGCGCTCGGCGCGCGATGGATCCGGGACAGCTCGTGGCATCCGCCGATCGGCGAGGCTGCGGTGCACATCGTCGGCAATCACGCGATCGCCGACGGACTCGAGGACTTCACGGTGTTCGACGAGCGGTACACCGACTTCCGGCTCGACGACGTGATCGAGCCGATCGCCGAGCACGAGCACGACGGCGTGCGCCATCCGCTCGTCTGGGCGCGGGAGTTCGGCCGCTCGCGCCTCGTCTACGACGCGCTCGGCCACGACGGTCGCTCCTACGGCTCGGCCGGGCACCTGGCCCTGCTCGCGGCCTCGCTCGACTGGCTCGCGCGCGTGCCGGCTCCGACGGCGAACGATCGGTGAGCCGCGTCGTCATCGCCCCTGATTCGTTCAAGGGCACGGCGAACGCAGCGGATGCCGCGGCCGCCATCGCGCGCGGATGGCACTCGGTGCGCGCCGACGACGAGCTGGTCGCCCGGCCGATGGCCGACGGCGGCGAGGGCACGCTCGACGCCTTCGAGGCCGCGGTGCCCGGTGCGCGGCGGATGCCGATCACGGTGCGCGGGCCGGTCTCATCGCCCGTGGTCACCCACTGGCTCCTGCTGCCCGACGGCACGGGTGTCGTCGAGCTCGCCGCGACGTCGGGAATCACGCTGCTCGACCCGCTCGCGCCGCTCGACGCGCACTCGGCGGGGTTCGGTGAGGCCATCGCCGACGCGCTCGACACCGGTGTCGAGCGACTCCTGCTCGCACTCGGCGGCAGCGCCTCCACCGACGGTGGCGCAGGCGCACTGTCGGTGCTGGGCGCGCGATTCCTCGATGCCGATCAGGCGACCGTGCAGCTCGGCAATCGCGGACTCGGCGCGCTCGCCGGCGTCGATCTCACCGGGCTGCGCCCGCTGCCGCGCGGCGGGGCGCTGATCCTCGGCGACGTCACGAACCCACTGCTCGGCGAGCGGGGAGCTGCAGCGGTCTTCGGCCCGCAGAAGGGCGCGGATGCCGCGACCGTCGCTGTGCTCGATGCCAACCTCGCCCGGCTCGCACGTCTCGTCGCAGACATCGATTCGGAGACGCCGGGCGCCGGGGCGGCCGGCGGCACCGGCTTCGCCCTGCTGGTCTGGGGGGCGGCGATGGGCGGGGGAGCCGAGCTCGTCGCCGACGCGCTCGGCCTGGAGCGCGACATCGCCGACGCCGACCTCGTGATCACCGGCGAGGGGCGATTCGACGGGCAGTCCGAGGCGGGCAAGGCGCCGAGCGAGGTCGCCCGGTTGGCAGCGTCGCGCGGGGTGCCGGTGGCGCTCGTCGCAGGCGCGATCACGGCGGAGCCGCGCGGGTTCGCGGCATCCGTCGACTTGACCGTGCTCGCCGGCGGGAGCGAGCCTGCGATGGCGGACCCGCTGCGCTGGCTCGAGGCGGCCGGCGCACAGCTCGCAGCCGAGACCGAGGCCGAGACTCAGGGCGAGACCGAGGCCGAGACCCAGGGCGTCGGCCCGAGCTGAACCGCTCTCGTGCGCCCGTCAGATGTGGTGCATGCCGGGGTGCGGCTTCGGCGGCTCCGACCGCACGAACTTGCCGTGTCGTTCGGCGGGATCGTGGGCATCGGGATTCGCCTCGGTCGAGGTGTAGTCGCCGACGCTCGATTCGTCGTCGGCAGCGCCGTCGGTGCGGGTGTACTCGCCCGCGACAGTGCGCTCGTGGGGCCCCTCGCCGTCGACCTCGGTGTAGCTGCCCTCGAGATCGTCGGTGGCGTCGACCGCGTCGGCGGGCGTGCCCGGCTCGTCGGAGGACTGCGGCTCAGCGGGTCGGTTCGATTCGGACATCATCGCTCCCTCATCGTTGGTCGGGGCGCCGTCATCAGGGCGACGTCTCGCCCCCATGCTATGACTCCGTGCCGTGAAGGGAAGAGATGCCGCGGCACCTCACGGCGAAACGTCAGCGCAGGAACAACCGCGCATTGGCCTGTTCAGCGTCGGAATACTGCATCGCTGCGACGCCGAGCGCGCGGTTGAGACCAGCCAGGCTCTCCTCCACCTGCAGCTGGGTGGCCCGCCAATCGGCGACCGCGCCCTGGAAGGCGCTCGAGGCCTGACCCGACCACGACGACTGCAGCCCGGTCAGCTGTCCGAGGAGCGATGCCACCTCGGACTGGATGCGCCCGATCGTGCCCTGCACGGTCTGGGTGGCGGCGGACACCTGTTCGGCATCGACCTGGTAGACGGCCATCTCGGCCCCTTTCGTTCGGTGTGCGCGCCACGCTACGGCTGGGCCGGTGAACGAATCGGCCGTGATGGACCGTTGTGGGAGTCGTCTGCTGGTCGTCGCCTGTCGAGGCGGAGTGCCGGCGGCGGAGCGGGCGCCGCGTGCACGCGCCGGGATCGCGGCTCAGTCGGCGGAGACCGGCTGCGGCGCGGCGGCCGAGCCGGCGAGCGGCAGGGACACTCGGAACGTCGCTCCGCCGCCGGGCGTCTCGACGACATCGACGGTGCCGTTGTGCGCCGCCACGATCGACGACACGATCGCGAGGCCGAGCCCCGACCCGCCGGTCTCGCGGGTGCGCGAGGTGTCGGCGCGCCAGAATCGCTGGAAGATCTTCTCGCGGATCTGCGGCGGGATGCCCTCGCCGTGGTCGACGACCTCGATCATGGCCCGCTCGGCCGTGTCGTCGACCGAGATGCGGATCTCGATGGGGCTGTCGGGTGACGTGAAGCGGATCGCGTTGCCCATCAGGTTGGTGATCACCTGGCGGATCTTGTTCTCTTCGGCCAGCACCACCGTACGGCGGACCGGCATCGGCTGGCCGGATGCGCCGGCGGAGACCGAGGTGCGCGCCGTCGACGGTGCGGCGATCGCGTCGGAGGCGGCCGCAGCGGCCGCGGATGCCGCCGCCGATGCCCGGGCTGCGCGCTTCGACGCAGCGGACGAGCCGCTCGACTTCGTGGCGGCTCGACGGCTGCCGGTGGTGGTCGCGGCCTCGCCCTTCGGACGACGACCCCTGAGGCGAGCGAGCGTCGCGCCGGCGAACGAGATCGGCCCGGTCGGCGGCGCTGCGCGGTCGCCGGCGGGGTCGAGCTCGACCTCGAGTTCGGGGGCGGGCTCGCCCGAGGCATCCGCGCTGCTCAGGTCTTCGGGTGCGATGACCGTGATCGTGCGCGCGGGGTGAGCGGCCATCGTGTCGAGCGCGGCGTCGCGGGCCAGTGGCACGAGGTCGACCTCGGCCAGGTCGAGCGGCTTCGCCTCGTCGAGTCGGGCGAGCGCGAGCAGGTCTTCGACGAGGAGGCCCATGCGGATGGCCTCCTTCTCGATGCGCTCCATGGCCTGGCCGACCTCTTCGGGCGACTGCAGTGCGCCCATGCGATAGAGCTCGGCGTAGCCGCGCACCGACACGAGCGGCGTGCGCAGCTCGTGCGAGGCATCGCCGACGAAGCGGCGCATCTGGTCGATGGTGCGCGCGCGGTCGCGGAAGGCCCGGTCGATGCGGTTCAGCATCGTGTTGAGCGACCGGTTCAGCCGCCCGACCTCGGTGTTCGGGGTCGCGCCGCCGAGCCGCTGGCTGAAGTCGCCGTCGGCGATCGCCGCTGCGGTGCGTTCGACCTCGCGGAGCGGCATGAACGTCGTCGTCACGAGCATGCGCGTGAGCAGGGCGCCGACGAGCACGACGCCGAACCCGAACCCGAAGAAGATCGTGAGGTACATCGCGAGCAGCTGCTCGGTCTCCTTCGAGGAGATCGCGAGGATGATGGGCGAGTAGTTGCCGTGGTTGTCGGCCCACGTGATGGCATAGACCGCGCGGAAGGTCGGGTTTCCCGCATTGTCGCGCAGGGCGAAGACCTCGTACTGGCCCTGGTTCTTCGCGTTGACCTCGGCGGTGGTCAGTGTCTCGGGGATCTGCGGCAGCTCGGAGGGATCGCGGTCGCGCCAGTTGTACTTCTCGCGCTCGCCGGTCTCGCCGTCGTAGACGGCGACGAAGACGTCGAGATCGGGCCGGAACGTGAGGTCGTTGAGGTTCGCCTTGTCGCTCGGTGCCTCACCCTGATCGGTGAAGTACTTGCGCAGGTCGCCCGAGGCGATCGTCTCGAGCTTGCCCTGCACCTGGTTCTCCATGTAGGAGCGCAACATCGCCGCGGTGCCGATTCCGGACACCAGAAGTCCGAGCGTGAGCATGAGCACGGTGACACCCGTGATCTTGGTACGCAGCGAGATGCGGTTCCACCGCTCGGAGATCTGATTCATGGCGGGCCGAGTCTAGGTGGGCCTTCCTGAGTCAGGGCTTGGAGGACTTCAGCATGTAGCCGAATCCGCGCTTGGTCTGGATCAGGGGCTCCGCGGAGTGCTGATCGAGCTTGCGGCGGAGGTAGGAGATGTAGCTCTCCACGATGCCGGCGTCGCCGTTGAAGTCGTACTCCCACACGTGGTCGAGGATCTGCGCCTTCGACAGCACCCGGTTGGGGTTCAGCATGAGGTAGCGCAGCAGCTTGAACTCGGTGGGGGAGAGCTCGACCGGCACGTCGCCGACGAGCACTTCGTGCGTGTCCTGGTCCATCGTGAGTTCGCCTGTGCGGATCACGGCGTCTTCCTCCGCGTGCATCGTGCGGCGCAGGATGGCCTTGATGCGCGCGACGATCTCGTCGAGGCTGAAGGGCTTCGTGACGTAGTCGTCGCCGCCCACGGTGAGACCGGTGATCTTGTCCTCGGTGTCGTCCTTCGCGGTGAGGAAGAGGATCGGGGCGGTGTAGCCGGCCGAACGCAGGCGCTTGGTGACGCCGAAGCCGTTCATGTCGGGCAGCATGACGTCGAGGATGATGAGATCGGGCTCCTCCTCGAGTACCGCCGAGATGGTCTGCGCGCCGTTGCCGACTGCGCGCACCGCGAAGCCGGCGAACCGCAGGCTCGTCGTGAGGAGATCGCGGATGTTGGGCTCGTCGTCGACGATGAGAATTCGTGGTCCGTCGCTCATGTGATGATTCTCTGCGCATCGGCTGGAACTTTCCTGAACATTCTTCGAGGGTCGCCGATCCGGTGTGTCGGACGAGATGCGGATTGGAGCGCCGCAGCAGGCGTGGAAGACTCGCAGCATGGCGAATCGAACCCCGGTGATCCGGCGCATCGGCCCCCGCGAGTTCGATTTCTCGCGCGAGGTCGCCGTGATGGCGATCGTCAATCGCACTCCGGATTCCTTCTACGACCGCGGGCGCACCGAGGCGCTCGACGCCGCGGTCGCCGCGGCGACGCTCGCGATCGAGCAGGGCGCCGACTGGATCGACATCGGCGGCGCGAAGTTCGCCCCCGGCCCGGCCATCCCCGCCGACGAGGAGATCGAACGGGTGGTCCCCGTCGTCGCCGCGCTCGCCGGATCCGGTGCCGTCATCTCGGTCGACACCTTCCTCCCCGAGGTCGCTCGCGCCGCCGTCGCGGCGGGTGCGCACGTGGTCAACGACACGACCGGCATCCACGATCCCGCCATGGCCGACGTCGTCGCGGAGACCGGGGCGACGATCGTCGTCACGCACAGCCTCGCGAAACCCCGTACGCCGTATCCCTCGCCGCGGTACGAGGACGTCGTCGCCGAGGTGTCGGCGTTCCTGGCGGAGCGCGTGGCGCTCGCCGAGGCGCGGGGCGTGGCATCCGATCGCATCATCATCGACCCCGGCCACGACCTCAACAAGCACACGCTGCACTCGCTCGAGCTGACCCGCCGACTCGGCGAGATCACGAGCCTCGGCTATCCGACCCTCGTCGCGCTCTCGAACAAGGACTTCGTGGGCGAGAGCCTCGGCCGGCCGCGCGAGCAGCGCATCGAGGGCTCGATCGCCGCGGCGGTCTACTGCGTCATGCAGGGCGCCCGCATCGTGCGCGTGCACAACGTGCGCGAGACCGTCGACGCGATGCGCATGATCGAGGCGATCGAGGGATGGCGCGAGCCCGTGTTCCTGGAGCACAACCAGTGAGCGCCTCCGCCCCGACCGTCGACCGCGCCGCGCTGCTCGCGGCGTACGCCCTGCCCGATCGCGAGACGCCGCGGATCCGGATGAACTTCGTCATGAGCCTCGACGGCGCGGTGACGCTCGACGGGCGCAGCGGCGGCCTCGGGGACGAGGCCGACCGGCTCGCGATGGGGGTCCTGCGCACCCTCGCCGACGTCGTGCTCGTCGGTGCGGGCACCGTGCGCGCCGAGGGCTACGGCGGGCTCCGGCTCCGCGCGGAGAACGTCGCCTGGCGCCGCGAGCACGGCCTCGCCGACTCGCCCCGTGTCGCCGTCGTCTCGTCGGCGCTCGACCTCGATCCGGCCGACGCGGTGTTCGCCGAGGCGGTGGGTCGACCGCTCGTGCTGACCCACGAGGCAGCCGACTCCGAGCGGCGAGCCGCGCTGTCGGCGGTGGCCGACCTGGTCGACTGCGGCGCCGAGCGGGTCGAGGCTGCACTGGTGCGCGATGCGCTCGCCGAGCGAGGACTCCCGCAGATCCTCTGCGAGGGCGGCCCGCACCTCTTCGGCTCGCTCCTCGACGCCGATCTCGTCGACGAGCTGTGCCTGAGCCTCAGCCCGCTGCTCGTATCGGGTGGCGCCGGGCGGATCGCCCAGGGGCTCACCCAGCACGCGCGGCGGATGCGGCTCGTCCACGCGCTGCCCGCCGGCGACCTGCTGCTGCTGCGCTACGCCCGCGCCCGCTGAGCGTCGCGCGGGGGCTCAGGCGACGGCACAGCGGCCGCGTCGAGCGAGTGCGCGTCGAGGCTCAGGCCGCCGCATCGAGCGAGTGCGCGTCGAGGCTCAGGCGGCGGCGTCGAGCGAGTGCGCGTCGAGGATCGTGTAGCTGTAGCCCTGTTCGGCGAGGAAGCGCTGTCGGTTCTGCGCGAAGTCCTGGTCGACGGTGTCGCGCGAGACGAGCGTGTAGAAGTTCGCGCTGAGGCCCGACTCCTTCGGCCGCAGGAGCCGGCCGAGTCGCTGCGCCTCCTCCTGGCGTGAGCCGAACGATCCCGACACCTGGATCGCGACCGTCGCCTCGGGCAGGTCGACCGAGAAGTTCGCGACCTTCGAGACGACGAGCACGGGGGTGCGGCCGTCGCGGAACTCCTGGAAGAGGCGCTCGCGCTCGTCGACCGGCGTCGACCCGGTCAACTGGGGTGCACCGAGCGCCTCGGCGAGTTCGTCGATCTGGTCGAGGTACTGGCCGATCACGAGGATGCGCTCGCCGGCGTGCTTGGCCACGAGCTCCTTCACCACGCCGAGCTTCGCCGGCGCCGTCGCCGCGAGCCGGTAGCGCTCGTCGTCGGCGGATGCCGCGTACGTCAGCCGCTCCGACTGAGGCAGGTCGATGCGCACCTCGTAGCAGGCCGCGGGGGAGATGAAGCCCTGGGCCTCGATCTCCTTCCACGGCGCGTCGAAGCGCTTCGGGCCGATGAGGCTGAAGACGTCGCCCTCGCGGCCGTCCTCGCGCACGAGCGTCGCGGTGAGGCCGAGTCGCCGGCGGGCCTGCAGTTCGGCGGTGAGCTTGAACACCGGCGCGGGCAGCAGGTGCACCTCGTCGTAGACCACGAGCCCCCAGTCGAGCGCGTCGAGGAGGGCGAGATGCGCGTATTCGCCCTTCCGCTTCGCGGTGAGGATCTGGTAGGTCGCGATCGTGACCGGCTTGACCTCCTTCACCTGCCCCGAGTACTCGCCGATCTCGTCGGCGGTGAGGGTCGTGCGGCGCAGCAGTTCGTCGCGCCACTGGCGGGCCGAGACCGTGTTCGTCACGAGGATCAGCGTCGTGGTCTTCGCCGTCGCCATCGCTCCGGCGCCGACGAGCGTCTTGCCCGCGCCGCAGGGCAGCACGACGACGCCCGAGCCGCCGTCGAAGAAGTTGTCGATCGCCTGCTGCTGATAGCCCCGCAGCTGCCAGCCGGCCTCCTCGAGGTCGATCCGGTGCGGTGTGCCCGGCGTGTACCCCGCGAGGTCCTCGGCCGGCCAGCCGAGCTTCACGAGTTCCTGCTTGAGCGCACCGCGCGCCCACGCCTCGACGAGGAAGCTGCGGTCGTCGAGGCGCTCGGTCAGCAGCGGCGCGATGCGCTTGGCCGAGGCGACCTCGGTGAGCACGGCGATGTCATCGCTGTGCAGGCGCAGTGCGCCGTCTTCGGTGCGGTCGACCACGAGGCGCCCGTATCGGCCGACCGTCTCGCGCATGTCGACGGCGACGGTCTGCGGTACCGGGAACTTCGCGTAGCGCTCGAGCGTCGAGAGCATGTCGTCGGCGTCGTGCCCGGCGGCCCGCGCGTTCCAGAGGCCCAGCCGGGTGATGCGGTACGTGTGCATGTGCTCGGGCGCGCGCTCGAGCTCGGCGAACACCGCGAGGTCGTGGCGCGCGTCTTCGGCGAGCGGATGCGCGACCTCGAGGAGCACGGTTCGGTCGCTCTGCACGATGAGTGGGCCGTCTGACATAGCGGTCGAGTCTACGCCCGGTTCATGGGAGGTCGGCCGTTGCGGTGCGTTCGGAGATCTGCACCCCGACGGAGGCACGAGCGGATGCGATCCGAATCCGTGCGGAACTCCGAGCGGACGACGCGGTGTCAGGTGCCGGCGGGGGCCGGTGAGACGGCCGCGATCGCCGACAACGGAAGGGTGCGTTCGATGTCTGCCTTGCGGTCGCGGGCTCGAAGCCGCCCGTTGGCGACGCTCGCCGGAGCCAGCAGGTAGTCGGCGGTGTCGCCGCCCGGCATGCGCACCGTGACGGTGAGCGTCTCCTTCGATCGGGCCGCGGCCTCGAGCTGGCGGGCGAGCCACGCCTGCTCGGTCGCGCCCTCGTCGCCCTCGTCGCCCTCGGCGAGCACGACGTCGAGGAGCGTCTCGATCGGATCGGGCTTCGGCGCCGGCTCGGGCACCGACGCCAGGTGGTGGCGGCTCAACCGGATGATCTCGCCGGAGGCGTCTTCGGCGGCCACCGGGTACCGCGCGTCGGAGAGCGCCCAGAACACGACCTCGGGTGGAAAGCGGGAGAGCAGCCGGTGCGGACCGGTCTGGCGGAGGCCCACCGAGACGAGCGACTGGTCGACGGCGAGGGTGCGCACGAGCTGCTCGTCGTCGGAACGCACGCTCGCGCGCGCCGGGGCATCCGCTTCGTCGGCGAGCGAGACACGCAGCGACCCGAACTTCGCGGCGGCCTCGTGGACGAGGTAGGAGAGCGGTTGGGGGATGCCGGTGAGGGAGAGCCCGCCGAGGAACTCCAGGATCGACGAGGCCGTCTCGCCTGCGGCGAGTCCGCGATTGACGGATGCCGCGCTGACGCGATATGTCGACGCGAGGTCGCGACCCTCGACATCGGCGAAACCGCGCAGGCGGGAGTCGAGCGTCGGCTCGAGCGGCCCCGGGGAGACGATCGAGAGGTCATGCTGCAGGTAGACCTGTTCGACCTGGGCGGGGAAGTACGCCGCCAGCCGGGCCGCGGCCTGGTCGAGCTCCCCGGCGAGCACGAGGAGCGCGGTCGGTGCGGGCTCGCCCGCCACGGCGAGGCCGAGCGCCTCGGCCTCGCCGATGAGGCGTTCGAGGCCCTCGTCGATCCAGCGCCCGCCGGCCGGATAGAACCACCGCACGTCGTCGCCGAGGGTGCTCGCGGTCAGCGACTCGCTGCGGCGGGCCACGAGGTCGCGGAGCGCCTCGGGGATGCGGTCGCGCCAGCACTCGGCGAGGCGCCGCCAGCGGCCGGCGGTCGATTCGAGCGACCACTCGGCGCCGCGTTCGGACTCGAGCCAGAACGCGCCCTCTCGTACGACGAGCCCGGCCTCGTCGGCTCGGTGGAAGAGCCGGGGCAGCGCGTCGAGGGCGATGCCGCTCGCCTCGGCGAGCCGCTTGGAGTCGGGCAGGGCGAGGCCGCCCTTCGCGAGCTCGCGGGCGGGCTGCGTGCCGAGCGCTGCGAGCACCTCGGCCGTGGCGGCGACGGTCGCGTACGCCGTCTCTGCGGCGCGCCGGTCGATGAGGGTCCGGTCGATGTCGTCGCCCGAGGCGAGCACCGGCGGCGCCGGCGCTGTGAGCTCGGCCGCCGAGGGCAGTTCGGCGCCGAGGCGCGGCGCGACTCGCGCGATGACGGCCGCTGGCACGTGCACGCGGTCGTCGATGCGCACCAGCAGCATGAGGCCGCTCAACTCGTCGAGCAGGTCGCCCGCGGAACCGGACAGGTCGGCGGATGCCGCGTGCCGCACGAGCGCGTCGCGCACGCCATCGACCGTGGTGTCGCCGTCGGCGACGAGTTCGACGGCCGTGGCGAGCACGGCGAGGTGTCGCCGATCGAGACGGCCGACGGCGTGATCGATCGAGTCGGGGGTGAGCACCGCTTCGGCGAGGTCGAAGAGGTCACGCACTCCGGTCGGCTCGAACTCGCGCGAGTGCAGCGCTGCGGCGAGGGAGTCTCGCGACAGCCCGCGGAGTCGTGCGGCGAGCTCGAGCATCGTCTCCGATCAGCTCGATCCGGATCGAGCTGATCGGCCCCGCCGGACGCCGTTGACGATGAGCAGGATGATGAGGAGCACGAAGGCGATCGGCAGCCCGAACCAGGGCAGCATCGTGACGACGGCCCAGACTCCCGAGCCCATCTCGCGGACGTCGACGCCGGACATCGTGCCGATCATCACGGCGAAGAAGCAGATGATGGAGAGACCGACGATGGCGGCGAACATGTACGCGAGGACGCGTTCGGCGCGATTGTCGGTGATGGGGCCGGAATCGCTCACCCTCCCAGAATAGGCCAGACGACCCGCTCTCGGGTGTCCCGGCAATAGACTGGGCCGTGGACGGCGCTGTGGTTTCAGCGCGCCTGCAGACATGAGCGAGGTTCATACGATGCCCACCGGCAAGGTCAAGTTCTACGACGAGGAAAAGGGATTCGGCTTCATCAGCTCCGATGACGGCCAGGAGGTCTTCCTCCACGCATCCGCGCTTCCCGCCGGCGCGACCGTGCGGGCGGGCAGCCGACTCGAGTTCGGTGTCGCAGAGGGCAAGCGCGGCGCGCAGGCGCTGTCGGTGCGCGTGCTCGACACGCCCGTGAGCCTCACCAAGATCAACCGCAAGCCGGCCGATGACATGGCGATCATCGTCGAGGACGTCGTGAAGGTGCTCGACGGAATCGGCGCCGACCTCCGCCGCGGCCGGTACCCCGAGAAGTCGAAGGCACGCACGGTTGCCGCAGTGCTGCGCAAGGTGGCAGACGATCTCGATGCCTGAGACGACGGAACCCGAGCAGGCCGAAGCCGTGCCGACGGAGGTCGAGCAGGCCGACGTCGAGCAGGCGGAAGCAGCGTCCACCGAGCCCGAGGTCGCTCCGGTCGTCGTGGCCGACGAGGTGCTCCTGTCATCGGTCGATTTGGCTCGACGTGCACTGCTCGAGGTCACCGCTCCCGAGACGGTCGGATCCGTCGTCGGGCACCTCGTCGAGGGGGAGCACGTGCTGACGCTGCTCTTCGCCTCGGACCTCAGCGGCTACCCGGGCTGGCACTGGAGCGTCACGCTGTCGCGGTTCGACGACACGGCGGAGCCGACCGTGCTCGAGACCGAGCTCATGCCCGGCGAGACCGCGCTGCTCGCACCCGACTGGGTGCCGTGGTCGGAGCGACTGGCCGACTACCGCGCAGCGCAAGAGGCGGTCGCCGCCGCCGGTGGCGCCGACGACGACGACGATGAGCGTGCCGACGGCGACGAGCTCGACGACGAGCACGACGATGACGACGAGCACGACGATGACGACGACGAGTTCGACGGCATCGACATCGATGCGCTCGGCGCGGTCGAAGACACGGATGACTCGGAGGAGGACGACTCGGAGGACGACTCCGACGAGGACGACTCCGACGAGGACGACTCCGACGAGGACGACTCCGACGAGGACGACTCGGACGACGACGATCAGTCGGTCGAGCGCTCCGCCGACTGATCGACGCGACGCCGGATCACCTGCACCGCCGCGAGCCCGATGAGGCCGAGCACGACGCCGGTGATCGCGGCCACCGTGAACCAGCCGAGGCCGGCCGACTCGAGCGGCTCACGGAACACGAGGCACGCGACGAGTGCGATGCCCCACGCGAGCGTGCCGGCGAGCACCGCCTTGCGGCCGTCGGCCCGCGCGGGCACCGGGTCGGGACGTCGTTCGTCGTCGCTGAGCCACAGCCGCATCGGAATCAGCCGATCTGCGAGAGCACGTAGTCGATCGAAGCCGTGAGCGCCCGCACATCGTCGGGCTCGATCGCGGTGAAGGTCGCGACGCGCAGCTGGTTGCGGCCGAGCTTGCGGTACGGCTCGGTGTCGACGATGCCGTTCGCACGGAGCACCGAGGCGAGCGCCGCGGCATCCGTCGACTCGTCGAAGTCGATCGTCACGACGACCTGCGAGCGGTGCGCGGGGTCGGCGACGAACGGGGTCGCGATCGAGGTGCGCTCGGCCCAGTCGTAGAGCACCGACGACGACTCGCGGGTGCGGGCGTCGGCCCAGGCGAGGCCGCCGGAGCCGTTCATCCACTCGAGCTGGTTCTCGAGCAGCAGCAGGGTCGCGAGGGCGGGGGTGTTCAGCGTCTGGTTCAGTCGCGAGTTGTCGACCGCGTTCTTCAGCGACAGGAACTCGGGGATGTACCGTCCGCTCGCCGCGACGCGCTCGACGCGCTCGATCGCCGCAGGCGAGAGGAGTGCGAACCAGATTCCGCCGTCGGAGGCGAAGTTCTTCTGCGGGGCGAAGTAGTAGACGTCGAACTGCGAGGGGTCGACCTGGATGCCGCCCGCAGCGCTCGTGGCGTCGATGACGGTGAGCGCGCCCTCGTCGCCGGCCACGCGGGTGACCGGGGCCATCACGCCCGTGGAGGTCTCGTTCTGCGGCCAGGCGTAGACGTCGACGCCGGCGAGCGCCGACGGCTCGGCGCGCGACCCGGGCTCGGCCTTGCGCACGTCGGGCGCCTGCAGCCAGGGTGCTGCCGCGGCCGCGGCGAACTTCGCGCCGAACTCGCCGAACGAGGCGAGCTGGGCGCGCTCCTCGATCAGGCCGAACGCCGCGGCATCCCAGAACGCGGTCGATCCGCCGTTGCCGAGCACGACCTCGTAGCCGTCGGGGAGGGTGAAGAGCTCCGAGAGGCCGGTGCGAACGCGTCCGACGAGCTGCTTGACCGGCGCCTGGCGGTGCGAGGTGCCGAGGATCGACGGGCCGACTGCGGCGAGATGCGCGAGCTGCTCGGGGCGCACCTTGGAGGGTCCGCATCCGAATCGGCCGTCGGCGGGCAGCAGGTCACTGGGAATCACGATGCTCGGCATGGGTCGAGTCTAGTGATCGGGTGCCGCCCGGTAGGCTGGACGACGGGCTGTGACAACGGGAGGATGGCGCGTGACCGACCTGATCGACACCACGGAGATGTATCTCCGCACGATCCTCGATCTCGAGGAGGAGAACATCGTGCCGCTGCGCGCACGGATCTCCGAACGACTCGGTCATTCAGGGCCGACCGTCTCCCAGACCGTGGCCCGCATGGAACGCGACGGACTCGTCGTGGTCTCCGGAGACCGGCACCTCGAGCTCACCTCCGACGGCCGCTCCAAGGCCGTGCACGTCATGCGCAAGCATCGTCTCGCCGAGCGACTGCTCGCCGACGTCATCGGGCTCGAGTGGGAGTTCGTCCACGACGAGGCCTGCCGCTGGGAGCACGTGATGAGCGAGCAGGTCGAGCGCCGCCTCATCGAGATCCTCGGCGGCCCTCGCGAGTCGCCCTACGGCAACCCCATTCCCGGACTCGAGGAACTCGGGCTTCCGCCAGCAGACGCCTTCATGGAGGGTGTCGTCAACCTCGTCGAAGCCGTCGAGGCGAGCGACGCGCCCGTGCGCGGCGTGCTCCGCCGGCTGGGCGAGCCCGTGCAGTTCGATCCCGAGCTCCTGAGCCAGATGAAGCAGGCCGGGGTCGTGCCCGGTGCCATCGCGACGTTCAGCCGTGCAGGCGGCTACGTGCTCGTCGTCGTCGACGGCGTCGAGGGCGGCCTCGAGCTGCCGACCGAAGTCGCGAGCCACCTCTTCATCGCCAAATAGCCTGATCAGCGCCACGCCGTGACCAGAATGTGACATTCGGGCACTCCTCGCGTAGTCTCATTCGAGTCCGCCGGCGAGAAGCCAGTCGGGGGACCAGGGTCGAGACGCCTCCCAAGCCCACCGCTCGATCAAGTACCCGTAGGCGCCCGCGTGCGCATCCGGTGGGATGACATCCGTTGTCATGGGGCGACGGAGGTACACATTTTGGCTCGATTCTCACGGCGACGGCTCACCAGGAACCCCGCCCGCGGAGCTGCGACGAAGGCGATCATCGCCGCGAAAGCACCCGTTTCCCCCACTTCCCCCCAGCCTGATGCCGCGGCTCGCGTCGCGTCGACGCTGCCGTCGACGCGTCGACTGCGGCGTGGCCCGGTCGCGAACGTGCTCGTGATGGCGGTGTCGGCGGGCATCGTCGGCACGCTCGCGATCCCGGCATACGCGTTCGCGCCCGGCTCGACCGGTCCGCAGTTCGCGCAGACCGACGTGACGAAGCTGACCAAGGCCCAGGCGCAGTCGGTCGAGGTGACCGACGACGTCATCGCCGCCCCGGTGACGGCCGACGGCTACGACACCGTCACCGGCGCCGAGCTGCAGGCGGCCGCCGAGGCCGAAGCCGCGCGGGTCGCTGCTGAGCAGGCCATGACGTCGTACGCCGCGTCGTACTCGGGCCCGTCGGTCGGCGACTTCCTCGCCAACCCGCCGTACCCGAACTTCGACCTCGCGAGCGTCTACAGCGTCGCCACGCAGTACACCGGCGTCCCCTACGTCTACGGTGGCGCCACGCCGGCCGGCTTCGACTGCTCGGGCTTCGTGATGTACGTCTACGCGCAGTTCGGCGTCAGCATGCCCCACTCCTCGGCCGGTCAGGGGGCCATGGGCACCCGCATCTCCGAGGCCGACGCCCAGCCCGGCGACCTCGTGATCATGCCGGGTCACGACGGCTTCTACGCCGGAAACGGCATGATCCTGCACGCGCCCTACGAAGGCGCATCCGTTCGTGTGCAGCCCATCTGGACGAGCGACTACTACATCGTGCGCATCGGCATCTGATCGATGAACATCGCGTGACTCCACGCGTGAATGGCGCGCCGGAAGTTCCCGGCGCGCCATTCGTGTTCTAACCTGAGACCCTGACGATCCGAGAGATCCGGGCAGGGGAAGCCGATGGGCCAGTCGTGCAGCATCCATTCCACGGATGCGCGCGCGCACTTCGACCATCGGCGCAGCAGTCGAACGAGCACCACCCGGGCCCATGCTCCGACGGGCACTGTCATCACGACGGTGCCCGTTCTCTGTTCTCCGGGCTCCTCGAGCCACCGCGATCCGGTGTTGCCCGCCATCGCCCGACGTCCTCTCGGACCGCCGATCCGTTCACGCGGCTGGAAGCCATCCAGCACCGATCGAAAGGCACTCCATGCGCACCCTCGTGCTCAACGCGGGCTATGAGCCGCTCGCCGTCGTCTCCTTCAAGCGGGCGCTGCTCCTCGTCATGAATCACAAGGCCACCGTCATCCAGCACGACGTCGGGAACCCCGTCTGCGCCGCGAACGGATCGTGGCAGCGACCGAGCGTCATCCTCCTGACACGGTACGTGCGCGCTCCTCGGCTGAATCAGGCGCCGGTGAGCCGGCGAGGGGTGCTCCGACGTGACGACCACGCGTGCGCGTACTGCGCCCGGCCGGCGGCGACGATCGACCACGTGCTTCCGCGTTCGAGGGGAGGGCGGGACACCTGGGAGAACCTCGTCGCCTGCTGCCTTCGCTGCAACAACACGAAGAGCGACCGCACGCCGGCCGAGATGGGATGGGAGCTCCGGTTCACGCCCGGGCGCCCGACCGGGCGCAACTGGGTGGCGCGCGGGTTCGAACGACCGCTCCCGCAGTGGGACGAGTACCTCGCGACGGCGGCCTGACCCGGTCGTCCGGCAGGTCGGGCGCGGCTTCTTCCCTCGCGGGCGCGGCGGGTCTACGCTGCCGATCGGGAGCTCGTTTCGGCTCCGCCGGTGCGGACGTGCAGGAGGATCGGAATGGTTGAATCATCGGCTCTCGCGCAGATGCTGCGGCACCCCGCTCGGAGCGCAGAGGCCAAGGAGTCCTCGGCCCTCCTCGTCGGAGCGGCGGCGTTCGCCGTCGGCGGCCTCATCGGCCTGTTCGTCTTCTGGGACCGCGACGTTCCGATCGCCGGTCAGGGGTCGATCGGCGTCTACGCGGCGATCGGCGGCGGCATCGCCGCGCTCGTCGCGTTCGTGTTCGGGTGCATGGTGCGCCGCTCCCGTGCCCGCACGGCGCCGGGGTTCCGGCAGCGCCTGCACTGGTTCGACGTCGCCGCCCTGGCGCTCGCACTCGGCGTCATCGCCCTCCTCGGCTGGACCGGGTTGGCGTCCCTGCTCAGCGAGAGCTTCGTCGGCGCCCTCGTCTACGGGTTCCCGGCTGCAGTCCTCGGCGGGGTCGCGATGGCGGTCTCGGCCTACATGGCCTATCTCTCGGCGGTGAACCTCACGCCGATGCTGCTCTCGCTCGTGCTCGCGTTGTTCCTCGCCGTCGGGGCGCTCGCGAGCATGCTGAGCGCGACCGATCCGCTCTGGTGGCAGAAGAACCTCAGCACGCTCGGCATCAGCGACGACGTCTCGGCTATGGCGTTCAACCTGACGCTCGTGATCGCCGGTGTGATGGTGACGACCATCGCGCACTACGCGACATCGTTCCTTCCCGCCCTCAGCCCCGCCGAGCGACGGGGCCGGAACCTCGTGCGCCTGGGCCTGATCGTCATCGGAATCCTGCTCGCCTGCGTCGGCATCTTCCCCGTCGACGAGTTCCTCGGCCTGCACAACCTCTCGGCGACGGGCATGGCGATCGTGTACGTGGTCATGGTGCTGAGCCTGCACGCGCTGCTGCCGACGATGCCGAAGGTGTTCATCGTGCTCGGGTACGTCTACGTCGGCGTCATCGTGGTGCTCGCAGCATTCTTCATCAGCGGGTACTACAACCTCACCGCCGTCGAACTGATCGTCGCCGTGCTGGTCTTCAGCTGGGTCATCGTCTTCCTGCGCAACACGGGCGCGGTGGAACAGGGCGACGGCGGGCCGCAGCTCCCGCACGATGACGGGCAGGCCGTGACAAAGACGCGAGCTGTGCCCTAAGGTGAAACGAGTCCGGCGTCCCCGAGTCGCCGGCACACCCGAGAAGCCACTCCATTCCCGGGCTGCACTGCGGCCTCGGAACGGTGCCCGGAGGTCCAACTGTTGAACGGTGACGAGACGAACGACGCATCGGAGCGCCCGCGCTCCTCGCGCCGATCGGCCGACCGAGGTCGAGCGCGACGAAGCGCCCCAGCCGAGCGACGACGCTCGAAGCAGGCGAAGGGTCGAGCGGATGCCGCGGCATCCGTCCCGGCCGCACCGGGTTCCTCAGCGACAGCCGATGTCGCCGCAGCCGTCACCCGTGCGCCTCGCATGCCCACCCGCCGCAACGGCCCGCTCCGCGTCTTCTCGACGATGCTCGTGGTGCCGGCGATCGTCGGCACCGTTGCGCTGCCGGCGTACGCGTTCATGCCGGGCGGCGAGACGTTCGGGGCATCCGGCACCTTCAGCCTTTCGCGAGCCGAAGCGCAAGACGTCGAGGTCTCCTCGCTCGTGAGCGGTGCTCCGCTGTCGACCGAGGCCTACACGGTCGAGACGAAGGCCGAGATCGAGGCCGCGGCCCTCGACCAGGAGGAGCGAGACAAGGCCGCATGGGCGGCCAACCTCGCGTCGCGCGGCTCCGGCAGCTACGCCATCTACACGGTCAAGGCCGAGGGCGACGACTACCCCTGGTGGGACCAGACGCCCGACGACTACGGCGGAGGGCTGTCGCCGCTGCGGTACTACTTCCGCGAGTGCGTCGACTTCGTGGCCTGGCGCATGAACCGCGATGCCGGCGTCACGAGCGCCCCCTGGAAATGGGACTGGTCGAACCTCGCCTCGGGCAGTGCCTACGCGTGGGCCGACGCCTGGGCGAGCAAGGGATGGCCGACCTCGAGCGAACCGGTCATCGGCGCGGTCGCGTGGTTCCCGTACAACCACGTCGCCTACGTGCAGTCGATCAACGCCGACGGAAGCGTGAACATCGAGGAGTACAACCAGAACTCCGACCACTCGTACCATCGCCGTACGATTCCGGCGGGTTCCGCGCTGTACCTCTACCCGCCGGGCTAGCCCCGACGTCGTCGTCCGGCGCGGTCCGTCGAGCCGCCCCGGTCCCGAGACCGCTCGGCCCGCGACCGCTAGGCCCGCGCCAGGCAGGCCGGCGCCGGCGTCTCGACGACACCCACGACGCGCACCGGCACGCCGACCTCATCGAGCGCGACGACGGCGATCGAGTCCGAACCCTGGTCGGCGACGAGCGCGAACCGTTCGTCGTGCGTCAGCTCGAGATCGCGCGGATGCCGCCCGCCCGTCGCGATCGTCGCGACGAGTTCGAGCGTGCGCGCCTCGGGGTCGAGCCGCATGGCGCGCAGCGCGTCGGCGTCTCGATCGCCGATGAGCACGATGCCGCCGCGGGTCAGCCGGATCGCCGAGCAGCCGAGCCCGCGCGGCTCGACGTCGTCGCCGATCGAGAACCACGCCACCTCACGACCCTCGGCGAGGTCGATGATGCTCGCCGTGCGGTCGAGTTCGTTCGCGGTGACGGCGAGGTCGCCGGCGATCACGAGGTGCCGGGGGCCCGCGCCGGCGTGCACGACGATGTCGCGCTGCTCGTCGTGGCCGAGGGCTTCGGGGAGCGCGTCGAGCGCGAGCACGCGCACGCGATCGGAGCCGAGGTCGGGCACGAGCAGCTGGTCCCGTGCCGTGTCGAGCACCGCCTGATGGGGGTGCGACGACTCCTGGCGCTCCCGGTTCGGGCCCGAGCCGGAGAAGTCTGCGCTGAGGGCGACGTCGGCCGGGGCATCCGGAGCCGCGTGGTGCACCGAGACCCGCGCGCCCGAGTAGTTCGCCGCGAAGACCAGGCCGCCGGCCTCGTCGAAGGCGAGGTGGCAGGGATCGGCGGCTCCGGTGGCGCCCACCAGCCCGAAGGGCGCGAGCGTGTCGCCCTCGAACGTCCACGTCGAGACGCGGCCCTCGGCGAGCTCGTGCACGATGCCGAGCACGCCCGTCGCAGCTGAGACGGCGAGGAACATGGGGTTCGGGCCGACGTCGACGGGTTCGCCGAGCGTTGCGGCGCCGTCGGCCGCGATATCGAGCGAGCGGATGCCGCGCGCCGCAGTGCCGAGCGCACCGACCGTCGACGCGCCCACCCAGAACCTCGTGCCCGTCGACCCGCTCATGCCGCTCCGTTCTGCGGCACCGCCGCGATTCGCCGACGCTCGCGCGCCGCAGAACACGCTACCGCGCGGCAGGTAGACTCTGATGCGGCCAGCCTCTGTAGCTCAATGGAAGAGCAACTCCGTCCTAAGGAGCAGGTTGGGGGTTCGAGTCCCTCCAGGGGCACCAGTTCAGCCGCCGATCAGGCCCCTGATGTCGTCGGCGGTGAGCGTCTCGCTGAAGAGCTCGCCGTCGTCCATGAGCGACGAGACGAGCTTCGCCTTGCGGGCCTTCAGCGCCATCACCTTCTCCTCGATCGTGCCCTCCGCGACCATGCGGTAGACGTTCACCGACTTCGACTGGCCGATGCGGTGCGCCCGGTCGACGGCCTGCGCCTCGCTCGCGGGGTTCCACCACGGGTCGAGCAGGAACACGTAGTCGGCCTCGGTGAGGTTCAGGCCGAAGCCGCCGGCCTTCAGGCTGATCAGGAACACGGGTGCATCGCCCTCGCGGAACCGCGCGATGACGTCGGCACGCTTCGTCGTCGCGCCGTCGAGGTACGCGTACGGCACCCCGGCCGCCTCGAGTCGCGCTGCGGCGATCTGCAGGAACGAGGTGAACTGGCTGAACACGAGCGCACGGTGCCCCTCTGCAACGACCTCGTCGAGCTGGTCGAACAGGGCGTCGAGCTTGGCAGACGGCACCTCGGCGTACTGCTCCGAATCGATGAGCGCCGCATGCAGGCTCAGCATGCGGAGCAGGGTGAGCGAGCGGAACACCGTGAAGCGGTTGCGATCGAGGTCGTCGATGAGGCCGAGCAGCTTCTGCCGCTCGAGCTGCAGGAACGCGTCGTAGACCCGCTGGTGCTCGGGGTCGAGCTGGACGGTCAGCACCTGCTCCTGCTTCGGCGGCAGCTCGGGCGCGACGACGTCCTTCGTGCGGCGCAGCATGAACGGGCGGATGCGCCGGCGCAGCGTGGCCAGGCGCTCGGCGTTGTGGTCGTTCTCGATCGGCCGGGCGAAGCGCTCGGCGAAGCCGCGGGCCGAGGGGAAGAGCCCGGGCGCGACGATCTTCAGCAGCGCCCACAGTTCCATGAGGTTGTTCTCGACGGGCGTGCCGGTGACGGCCAGGCGGAACGGTGCACGGATGTCGCGTGCGGCGGCATTCGCCTTCGACGAGTGGTTCTTCACGAACTGCGCCTCGTCGAGCACGAGCCCGGCCCAGTCGAAGCCGGCGAACTCGGGGGCGTCGAGGCGCAGGATCGCGTAGCTCGTCACGACGATGTCGGCGCGCGCCGCGACATCCGCGAGCCGTGCGCCGCTGGCCGCCCTCGTGGCGGTGACCGTCTCGACGCGCAGGCCGGGCACGAAGCGCGTGGCCTCTGCCGCCCAGTTCGAGACGACCGAGGTCGGCGCCACGACCAGGAACGGGCGACGCTCGCCCTCGGCGGCGGTCTCATGGGCGTGTGCGATGAGCGCGAGCGTCTGCGCGGTCTTGCCGAGGCCCATGTCGTCGGCGAGGATGCCGCCGAGCCCGTGTCGGTGCAGGAAGGCGAGCCAGCGGAAGCCGGCGAGCTGGTACGGCCGCAGCTCCATCGCGAGACCGGCGGGCGGGGCGATCTCCTCCACGCCGTCGGCGGCCCGGAGGCCGGCGACGGTGTCGCGCCATGCCACCGCCGTCTCCGACTGGTCGGCGAGGTCCTCGAACTCGGCCCAGAGGCTCGTCTGGTAGCGGCTGATCCGCAGGCCGGCCTCCCACTCGCGGAGCGAGCCGGCCTCCTCGATGAGTTCGCGCAGCGGGTCGAACACCGGTTGCTTCAGCGACAGGTAGCTGCCGTCGACGAGGAGGAGCTTCGCCCGCCCCTTCGCGAGCGCGCTGAACAGCGGCCCGAACGGCACCCGCTTGCCCTCGACCGTGACGACGACGCCGAGGTCGAACCAGTCGGTGCGATCGCTCTCGACCGTGGTGACGGTGAGCGTCGGCGCCTCGACGAGCTCGCGGTACGCGGGGGGATCCCCGACGACGTCGATCCGCAGCCGTTCGAGCTCCTGCAGGCGCGGCACGAGACGGGCCGTGAACTCCGCGCTCGCGAGGCCGCGCAGCTCCGCCTCAGGGCGGAGCCTCGGCTCGGTGCCGGGGGCGACCGCCGGCAGGCCGGCCGGGTCGTCGGCGAGCAGTGCGGCAGCGGATGCCGCGACGAGCCGCTCCCGCTCGGGATCGTGGAACTCGGCGTCGGGGGCGTCGAGGGCGAACCTGCGCCCGCCGTCGGCCTCCCACTGCCACTCGAGTCGCACGACGTGGTTCGGCTCGTGGTGCATGGTCGCCACGAGCGTCGCGGGTGGCAGCTCGGGCAGCGCGAAGCTGCCGTCGCCGCTCGCGAGGCGCAGCGATCGTGCGAGCGCCGGGTACTGCTCGTCGACGAAGGCCTCGACCTCTGCGGCGGGAACGATGATCGGTGCACGCCGCCGCACCGCGGCGCGGCCGGCGGGGGTGAGCGGCGCTGCGAGCGGTGCGAGGGTGATCGTGCCGTCCAGGAAGTCGAAGGCGTAGACGCCGTGGTCTCCGATGAGCCGCACGAGCTCGGTCGGGTAGCTGCGCCCGCCGACGGCGACCGACGGGGCGAGCACGAGGTCGGTGTCGGGCGACGCGGCCGCATCTGACGCGGCATCCGTGTCCGCCTCGTGCTCCTCGTCCGCACCGGGCGCGACCGCTGCGAGCCGTGCGTCGAGCCCGATCACCGCGGGCCGTGCGATGTCGATCACCGTGCGCGCCGTGCCGCCGACGAGCGCGATGCCGAGTCGCGGCGCGGCGTCGAGCAGGGCCCACAGCGTGCGGCTCTCGTACTCGTCGAGCGAGATCCACGCGGAGCCGTACTCGGCGAATGCGGAGTGCCTCGTGCCCTTCAGCAGCGAGAACTCGGCGAACCAACGCGCCTGCGCGGGGTCGAACCCGCCGGCGCGACCCTGGAAGCCGACGTTCTGCCAGGTCAGGCTGCCCTTGATCCAGCCGCCGCGGCTGCCGCGCGTCACCGGGCGCACGGCGAGGCGATCGACCGATGCCGCCGACGACGCCGGTTCGTCGCGGGCCGTCTGGCGGGCGCTGGCCTTGCGGGAGACCCGTTCGCGCAGTTCGAACTGGAGCGCGAGCGGCTGGCGGATCGCCGCGTCGTCCGCGGGTTCGGAGGAGCCCTGCGCGATGCCGGCGAGTGCCGCGAGCTCTCCGCGCCATCCGGTCGCCGCCGCGCTCGCCGCGTCGCGGGCCTCGAGGCCGGCGGCGTCGGCCTGCTCGCGCTTGTGGCGTTCGGCCGCGGCGATCAGGGTGGCTGCGACGTGCTTGCAGTTGCGACCGACCGGGCACGTGCACGCGCCCGCGAGGATCGTCGCCCGCCCCGGCATGCCGAGGTCGAGCTTCACGGTCGAGCGGTACGGTTCGGGCGCGGTGCCTCGCACGTCGGCGCTCAACCGGAAGTGGGCGGGGTCCCAGTCCAGCGAGACGACGGCACCGGCGCGCTCGGCGGTGCGGCCGCGGCTCAGGTTCAGCGGACCGACGAACCTCGCGATCGCGAGTTCCTCCACGAACGGGTACGTGTCGACGGGCATCCTTCAATCGTCGCACCCCGCGAGGGTCGGAATGCACACGTCGGGCTCGTGCGCAGGGCCCGACGAGGCATCCGGGCGCTCAGGCGGCGCCCCGACCCGACGGATGCGACGCCGCCGACGCCTGGATGCGCGCGATGCGCCGTGTCGACCACCGCCCGCTGAGCGGGCCGACGACGATGAGGAGCGCCCACGTGTACCGGGCCCAGTCGGTGCCGAAGAGGTAGGCGACCGGGATCGAGGCGAGGAAGACGGCCGGCGTCATGAGGGTGTCGATGAACTTCACCGTGTCGGCGCGCCGCGGAAGCGGGTCGCGGAGCACTCCGTCGCGGCGGGCGACGAAGAAGACCGCCGACTGCGCGAGCACGGCGACGCTGATGTTCAGCGCGTAGACCGTCACGGTCAGCGGCTCGTCGGCCAGGGCGAGGTCGCTGACGCCCTGGGTCGAGAAGGGGATCAGCACGACGAAGGCGATCGCCACGAGGTTCGCCGTGATGACCGCGGGAGTGATCGCGCCGAACCCCGCGACGATCCGGTGGTTGGCGCGCCAGAACACGGCGATCACGGCGAAGCTGACGCCGAACCCGAGCAGTTGCCAGCCGAGGCCGCTCGCGAGGAGGGTCGACATGCTCTGCCACTCCGACGCGTCGGGCGGATCGATGTTCACGACGAGGATGGTCAGGGCGATCGCATAGACCGCATCGAGGAACGCGAAGGTTCGCGCGAACTCGACGCTCTCACGTTCGTAGCGGTGCGCAGTGGGGGTCGCCGAGCTCACGTTCCTGCCGCCCTTCGCCTCAGCCGAGCACGTCGTCGAGGTCGTACGCGACCGGCCGCTCGATCTGCTCGAAGGTGCACGAGCGCGGCTCGCGGTCGGGCCGCCATCGTTCGAACTGCGCCGTGTGGCGGAACCGGTCGCCTTCGAGCTGGTCGTAGCGCACCTCGGCGACGAGCTCCGGCCGCAGTTGCACGAACGACACGTCGCGGCCCGATGAGAATCGACTGCGCTCCGTCTCGCCGGTGACCATCGCGCCGTCGTCGCCGCGCACGACGTAGGGCGCGAGCTCGTCGATGAGCTCGAGCCGCCGTGCATTGCTGAACGCCGACATGCCGCCGACGTTGCGGAGCCGCCCCTCGTCGTCGTAGAGGCCGAGCAGGATCGAGCCGACACCGCTGCCCGAGGCGTGGATGCGGTAGCCGAGCGCGACCACGTCGGCGGTGCGGTGGTGCTTCGCCTTCAGCATCACGCGCTTGCCGGGGGAGTAGGGCGCGGCGAGCGGCTTGGCGACGACGCCGTCGAGTCCGGCGCCCTCGAACTCCTCGAGCCAGCGTCGGGCGAGCGAGACGTCCGTCGTGATGCGGGTCAGCCTGATCGGGTCGCCGATGTCGCCGACGAGGCGTTCGAGCGCTGCCCGTCGCTCCGAGAACGGCCGATCGAGCAGCGAGACGCCGTCGGACTCGATCAGGTCGAATGCCACGAACATCGCCGGGGTCTCGCGTGCGAGCAGCTCGACCCGGCTCGCGGCGGGGTGGATGCGCTGCGACAACGCCTCCCAGTCGAGCCGCGCCTGGCCGGTGCGGGCCGTCGAGATCACGATCTCGCCGTCGAGCACGCACGGCACCGGCAGGAGGCGCGTGAACGCCTCGACGAGCTCGGGGAAGTACCGGGTGAGCGGCTTCGCCCCCCGGCTGCCGATCTCGACGTCCTCGCCGTCGAACGAGACGATGCCGCGGAAGCCGTCCCATTTCGGCTCGTAGGCGAGACCGCCGTCGACCGAGTCGGGGTCGGGCACGCCGGGAACGGCCTTGGCGAGCATGGGGGCGACGATCTCGTTGGGCGCCATGGCCTCAACGATATTGCGGGATGCCTCAGCTGGCGAGAGCGGGCGGCTGAGATCACCGGCGCCGAACGATAGAACCGGGATGCCCCGGCTGGCGAGAGCGCGAGGCATCCGCTGCCCGGCGTTGAGACCAGAGGCCCGCCTCAGATCACGGCGCGCAGGCCGGCTGACAACGCCGTGTGGTGCTCGAAGACGAGGTTCGTCTCGGTGAGGGCGACCGCCGGGTTCGCCGAGAGGTTCTTCAGCACGAACTGGCGCACGTGGTCGCTGTCGCGGACGCGCACGTGGATGAGGAAGTCCTCGGATCCGCCGAGGAAGAAGAGCTGGGAGACCTCGGGCTGCGTTCGGAGTTCGTCGGAGATCTGCTCCATGAGGTGCCGGGCGCCCGGCCGGATGCGTACGCTCACGAGCGCCTGCAGGTGGTACCCGAGCGCTGCGGGATCGATCTCGGCGGTGTAGCGCACGATGACGCCGCGTTCGCGGAGCGACCGCACGCGCGCCAGGCACGTGGAGGGCGAGACCCCGACCGCCCGGGCGAGGTCGACGTTGGGGATGCGCGCGTTCTCGTGGAGCCGGGCGATGATCTGGCGGTCGATCGCGTCGAGCACGACCGGTGTGGGCTCCGCACCGGGTGCGCTGATCTGCGGTGCATCGGGCATCGAGACATCCTTGATTCGAATGAGTGCGGCGGATATCGCCATTCTATCGAATTCTGTGCGGTTGATCTGTCGGAGTGGCGAACAAGCGGCGAGAATTGTGCCACTTGTCACCACGACATTCGGACCACAGCAACGGAGCAAACCCCATGCGCATCGGCGTGCCTGCAGAGATCAAGAACAACGAGTTCCGCGTCGCGATGACGCCCGCGGGCGTGCACGCGCTCGCCGGTCGCGGCCACGAGGTCGCCATCCAGGCCGGCGCCGGCACGGGTGCCGGGTACCTCGACGCCGAGTACGCCGAGGCCGGCGCGACGATCGTCGCGACCGCCGCTGAGGCGTGGGCGGCCGACCTCGTGCTGAAGGTCAAGGAGCCGATCGCGGCCGAGTACGGATTCCTCCGCACCGACCTCACGCTCTTCACCTACCTCCACCTCGCGGCCGACCTGCCGCTGACCCGGGCGATCCTCGACTCGGGCGTCACCGCGATCGCCTACGAGACGGTGCAGCTCGCCGACCGGTCGCTGCCGCTGCTCACCCCCATGAGCGAGGTCGCCGGCCGTCTCGCTCCGCAGGTCGGCGCGGCCGAGCTGCTCGCCTCGAAGGGCGGGCGCGGGGTGCTGCTCGCGGGTGTTCCCGGCACCTCGCCCGCCAAGGTCGTCGTCATCGGCGGCGGCGTCGCGGGCGAGCAGGCCGCGGCCACCGCGCTGGGCCTCGGCGCCGACGTCACCGTGTTCGACATCTCGCTGCCGAAGCTGCGCGAGATCGATGCGCGCTACGACCACCGCATCCACACGCTCGCCTCGTCGCCGTACGAGATCGCGCGGCAGCTGAAGGACGCCGACCTCGTCGTCGGCGCCGTGCTCGTTCCCGGTGCGGCCGCGCCGAAGGTCGTCAGCGACGCCATGGTCGCCGCGATGAAGCCGGGCTCGGTTCTCGTCGACATCGCGATCGACCAGGGCGGATGCTTCGAGGGCTCGCGCCCGACGACGCACGCCGACCCGACCTTCCGGGTGCACGACGCGATCTACTACTGCGTCGCCAACATGCCCGGTGCGGTGCCCGCGACGTCGACGCCCGCGCTCACGAACGCGACGCTGCCGTACACGCTGAAGATCGCCGACCTCGGCTGGGAGGCCGCGCTCGCCGCAGACCCCGCGCTCGCCAAGGGCCTGAACGCGACCGCCGGCAAGCTCACGAACGAGGGCGTCGCCGCGGCGCACGGCCTCGAGCTCGCATCGATCTGATCTGATCCGGGACCGCAGCGGCGTGCCTCCGGGCCGCCGCCGCGGCGTCCGGTCGTGCGTGCTGCTGCGGTCTCGGCAGACGCGCTCAGGAGAGCGTGAGGAAGAGCTTCTCGAGTTCGTCGACGCTGAGGCGCTCCGAGGCATCCGTGGTCGGCGACTCGTCGGGCTCGGCGAGGCACTCGCGCATCGCGGTCGAGATGACCGCGAAGCCGGCCTTGTCGAGGGCGCTCGAGACCGCGGAGAGCTGGGTGACGACCGTGCGGCAGTCGGCGCCGGACTCGACCGCGTCGATGACGGCGTTGAGCTGACCCCGCGCACGCTTCAGGCGGTTGGCGATCCGGCGCTGCGCGTCGGCCTTGGACTCGGTCGTGGTCGTCATGATGCGCCGCCGAGCGAGACGGGGAGTCCCGCCCGGTGCCACGCGACGATGCCGCCGTCGATGTTGACGGCGTCGACGCCGCGGCTCTCGAGGTACTGCGCGGCCTGTGCGCTCCGACCGCCGGCGTGGCAGAGCACGTACACGGTCGTGTCGCTCGGCACCTCGGCGACGCGTTCGACGAGTTCGCCGAGCGGGATGTCGAGCGTGCCCTCGATGCGGGCCTGGGCGAGTTCGTTCGGCTCTCGCACGTCGAGGATGACGGCGTCGGTGATCGCGTGGACGTCGTTCGGGGTGATGGATCGCATCTGGGCTCCTGTTTCGGTGTCTGGTCGATGCCGGTGAGGGCAGTGGGTGGGGGTGCGGGGTTCAGGCGGCGAGCGGCAGCTCGGCGAGCGCCCTGGCGCGCCGGCCGTCGCGCCAGGTGAGGTAGCCGCCGTCGAGGTTCACGACGTCGTGGCCGAGCACGGCGAGCAGACGGGCGGCAGTGTGCGCGCCCTGCCCGACGCGGCACTGCACGACGACGCGGCGGCCCGCGAACTCGGCGTGACGCTCGCGGAGCGATTCGACCGGGATCCAGCGGGAACCGGGGATGCGCCCCTCGGCGAGCTGCGCCTCGGCGCGCACGTCGAGGAGCACGGCGCCCGTGGCCAGCTCGTGTTCGAGTTCGTGCCACTGGATGACTCGGTCCTCGCCGCTCGCGAGATTGCGCGCGACGTAGCCGAGCATGTTGATCGGGTCCTTCGCCGATCCGTACTGCGGCGCGTACGCGAGCTCGAGATCGGCGAGAGCGGATGCCGCGAGGCCGATGCTCATCGCCGTGGCGATGACGTCGATGCGCTTGTCGACGCCGTCGGTGCCGACGGCCTGCGCCCCGAGGATGCGGTCGTCGTGGGCGTCGATCACGAGCTTCAGCGAGAGCGGCGCTGCGCCGGGGTAGTACGTGGCGTGGGAGAAGGGATGGGTGTGGATGACGCGGACCTCGCGACCGCGTTCGCGGGCGACGCGCTCCGACCAGCCGACGCTCGCGGCCGTGAGGCCGGCCGCATCGACGATCGACGTCCCGAGCGCGGGCCGTGACGGGGCCTCCGTTCCCGCGATCGTGTCGGCGACGGCGCGTCCGTGGCGGTTCGCCAGGCCGGCGAGGGTCGTCAGCGTGCCGGTGCCGTCGTTCGCGTCGCGCTTCTCCGCGGCGTCGCCGATCGCGAAGATCGCCGGGTCGCTCGTGCGATGGAAGGCGTCGACCGCGATACCGCCGCTCGCGCCGATCGCGATGCCGGCATCGGCGGCGAGGGATGCCTCGGGCGTCACGCCGATCGCGGTGATCACGAGTGCGGCCGGCAGCCGGCTGCCGTCGCCGAGCAGCACGTGGTCGGCGTCGATCGCGACGACGGGCTGGCCGAGGCGCACGTCGATGCCGAGTCCGACGAGGTGGTCGGCGATGGGCGACGCCATCTCCTCGTCGAGTTCGGCGAGCAGGTGCGCGCCGCGCTGCACGAGCGCGACGTCGAGTCCCCGGCGGAGCAGGTTGTCGGCCATCTCGATGCCGATGAACCCGCCGCCGATGACCACGACCGGGCCGGAGGCCGGCATCGCGTCGAGGTCGGCCATGATCCGGTCGAGGTCGTCGAGGGTGCGGAGCGTGCGCACCGGGGCATCCGTCGACGTGTTCGCGAGCCGACGTGGTGCCGCACCGGGGGAGAGCACGAGCTCGTCGTAGCGGATCTCCGACGTCGTGTCGTCGTCGAGCCTGCGCACCGTGACGGTCCTGGCCGCCCGGTCGATCGCGACGGCCTCGTGCCGCACCCGCGCGTCGATGCGGAATCGCGCCGCGAGCCGCTCCGGCGACTGCAGCGACAGGGCGTCTCGATCGGCGATCACGCCGGACACGTGGTAGGGCAGGCCGCAGTTCGCGAACGAGACCTCGCTGCTGCGCTCGAGCACGATGATCTCGCGTTCCTCGTCGAGTCGCCGCAGGCGTGTCGCGGCGGACATGCCCCCGGCGACGCCGCCGACGACGACCGTCGTGCGGGGTGCGGTCGCGGGGGACTCGGACGTTGCGGAAGGGCTCTCGGGCAGTGCTGGACTCACCCGGGCGACGGTAGCACAATACCCTGGGGGTATCGAAAGAGCTCCGGACGCGGCGATGCTCCGAGGAATCCGCGTGATTCCACGTATGGTGTCGGTGTGCGGCGGCTCGATCGGAATCACGACGAGGAGGACATCCTCGACCCCGAGGTCGATGCTGCCGCCGAGAACCTCACCCCGGAGCATATGCGACACGACATCACGAGCCCCGATGGATTGAGCCTCGGCGACCCCGACCTCGTCGCGGGCAACGTCGCCGAACCCGCGTGGCGGCGATGGAACTCCGAGCTCGCCGCGGTGGGCGGCCGCTCGCCGCTCGCCCGCTTCGTCGACACCCCGCACACCCGCATCGAGCTCTCCACGACGCATCCCGGTGGCCTGCCGCAGTTCATCACCGGCAAGTCCACCCTGCTCTCGAGCCTCATCCGCGACGAGCTCGCGCTCCGCAACGCGAGGCTCGCCGCAGCCGAGATCACCCAGAAGGGCATCGAGCTGCGCTCGGTTCGCGGCATCGAGTCGGTGCACCTGGCGATCGGCCTCGCCTCCTGGCGCAACGCCGGCGAGGAGTTCCTGGCCCCGGTGCTGCTGCGGCCCCTCGCCATCCGGCGATACGGGCGCGACTTCGAACTGAAGCTCAAGGGGCAGCCGTTCCTGAACCCGGCGCTCGCCCGGGAACTCCGCGAGCAGTTCCAGATCACGCTCGACGCCGACGCGTTCGTGGCCCTCGCGATCACGAACGGCGTCTTCAAGCCGCAGCCCGTCATCGACCGGCTCCGCGGACTCACGAGTCACCTGCCGTGGTTCCACGTGGCGCCGCGCCTCGTCGTCTCCTCGTTCGCCGAGGTCGGCCCCGAGATGGCAGCGGATGCCGCGAAGCTCGACCACCCCGTCATCGACGCGATCGCCGGCAACCCCGCCGCCCGCGCGGCCGTCGTCGCCGCGACCGGCGAGCGGGTGCGCGCGGTGGCGCAGGACGCGCGGCCGCCGTCGACCGACACGCTGCTCCTCGACGCCGACCCCGAGCAGGAGCAGGCGGTCGCCGAGATCGAAGCGGGCACCTCGGTCGTCGTGAAGACGCTGCCCGGCACCGGCGGCACGCAGACGATCGTGAACGCCATCGGCGCGCTCGTCGCGAAGGACAAGCGAGTGCTCGTGGTCGGCGCCCGTCGGGCGAGCCTCGACGGCATCGCGCACCGGCTCGGCCAGGTCGGGCTCGGCGGCGCCGCCGTCACGACCGCCGGGCTCCGCCGCGAGCTGATCCAGTCGATCTCGCGCAACGAGAAGGCCGAGCGGCCCCGGGTCGCCGACGTCGACGACGCGCTCGTGCGGCTCCGCAAGGTGCTGCTCGACTACCGCTCGGCGCTGACCCGCACCGACCCCGAACTGCACGTCTCGGTGCTCGACGCGCTCGGTGAGCTCGCGAGCCTCGCGCTCGTGCCGAACCCGCCGTCGACCACAGCGCGCCTCGACCACGCCGCGCTCGTGGCCGTCGCCGACCGCCGCGAGGAGATCGCGGGCGACCTCGCGCGCGCAGCCGCGCTCGGCGAGTTCCGCTACGGTCCCGGCGATTCGCCCTGGTACGGGGCGTCGTTCACCTCCTCCGACGAGGCGACCGGTGCCCACGAACTCGCGAAACGACTCTCCCGGAGCGATCTGCCGCGCCTCCTCGACCGGGGCCGCGCGCTCATCGCCCAGACCCGGCTGCGCGAGTTCGAGTCGGTCGCCGAGCTCGGCGTCTTCCTGCGATTGCTGCTCGATGTGCGCGAGACGCTCGACCGCTTCCAGCCCTCGGTCTTCGACCGGCCGCTCGGAGAGCTCATCGCCGCGACCTCGTCGCGCCGCGACTCGCCCGGCATGTCGGGCGCCAACCGCAGGCGCCTGCGCCGGCACGCGCTCGAGTTCGTGCGCCCCGGAGTGCACGTCTCCGACCTGAACTCGGCGCTCCGCGGCATCCAGCAGCAGCGCACGCTCTGGCAGCGGTACTCCGATGCCGGCGCGATCCCCGGCGTTCCCGTCGGCATCGACGACGTGCACGTCGCCTACCAGCACGTCGTCGGCGACCTCGCGGCGCTCGATGCGCCGCTCGGCGTCGTCGGCACGTCGCGCCAGCTCGGATCCCGTCCGATCCGGGAGCTCACCTCGGCGCTCGAGGGCCTCGCCGCCGAGTCCGAGGTCCTGACCAACCTGCAGGAGCGCACGGCGGTGCTCGGGCGGCTCCGCGACCTCGGCCTCGACCCGCTGCTGCTCGACCTCGCCAAGCGCCACGTGCCCGAGCGGGCCGTCGCCGCCGAGCTCGAGCTCGCGTGGTGGCAGTCGGTGCTGGAATCGGTGCTCGCACACGAGAAGGCCCTGCTCGGCGCGAACACCTCGGTGCTCGACCGCCTCGAGGGCGACTTCCGGCTCGTCGACGAGGCCCACGCCTCAGCGGCGGGCCCGCTCCTCGCGTGGCGGCTCGCCGAGAACTGGAAGGTCGCGCTCGTCGACCACGCCGACGAGGCCGGACGGCTGAAGCGGATGCTCCGCGGCGACCGGGTGCGACCCGAGACGCTGCAGGCGGAGACGCCGCACCTCTTCCGCGCCCTCGCCCCGATCTGGCTGGCCTCGCCGTACGACGTCGCAGCGATCGACGATTCGATCGGCTTCGACACGGTGATCCTCGTCGACGCGGGCGCCACGAGCATCGCCGAGAACCTCGGCGCCATCCGGCGGGCGAAGCAGGTCGTCGCGTTCGGCGATCCCGTGACCCAGACGCCCACGCTCTTCGAGACGGGCCTCGACGACGTCGAGCAGTCCAGGATCTCGTCGACCGAGCACGGCGTCGACGCCCTGCACGCCGACTCGGCGCTCGCGCGGCTCGGCGAACTGCTGCCGACGCTCACGCTCACCCGCAGCTACCGCGCCGGCGGGGAGGACCTCGCCGAACTCGTCAACAACCGCTTCTACGCGGGGCGCATCTCCTCGCTGCCCTGGGCCGGCAGCTTCCTCGGTCACGGCAGCCTCGGCCTGCACTACGTCGCGGGCAACGGCCTGCCCGACACCGTCACCGGCACCGTCGAGTCGATCGACTCCGAGGTCGCGAAGGTCGTCGAGCTCGTGATGGAGCACGCGGTCAAGCGGCCGCGGGAGTCGCTCATGGTGATCACCGCGAGCACGAAGCACGCCGGGCGCGTGCACCAGTCGGTGCTCGCGGCCTTCGCCAAGCGCACCGACCTCTCGGACTTCATCCTGAAGGACCGCGCCGAGCCGTTCACGGTGCTGACGCTCGAGCAGGCGGTCGCGCAGAGCCGCGACCGGGTGATCTTCTCGGTCGGCTACGGTCGCACCCCGCACGGCCGGCTGCTCTCGAACTTCGGCTCTCTCGGCGAACCGGGCGGAGACCGTCTGCTGGCCGTCGGCATGACCCGCGCCCGCCGTTCGATGGACGTCGTCTCGGCGTTCCGCCCGGAGGACATCGACGAGGACCGGCAGAGCCACGGCGTGCTGGCACTCGCGAACGTGCTCACGCAGACCGAGGAGCGCGCTGCTGGGCCGAGCGCGACGGGGGAGGCGCCCTCGATGCTGCACGACCTCGCCGCGCGGCTCGAGCGCCGCGGCGTGCGGGTCAGCGTCGGCCATCGCGGCCGACTCGCGCTGGCCGCTGCGAACGCGGGCAAGGCGGTCGTCGTCGAGACCGACGACGCGCTCGCCGGACTCAGCCTTCGCGAGTCGCTGCGGCTGCGCCCCGACGTGCTGCGCCGCCTCGGCTGGCACTACCTGCGCGTGCACAGCTTCGAGCTCTTCGGCAACCCCGATGCGGTCGCCTCACGCGTCGCGTCGCTGCTCGGGCGACCCGATGCGGAGCACACCGCGGATGCCGCGGCCGAACGCCGATGACCGAAGAGCCGCGCCAGCGCGTCGAACGCGCCTCCGGTCGGGCGCGCCGTGCGCGTCTCACGCCGGCGCCGGGTTCCGATCCGTCGCCTGAGGCGCCGGTCGATCGCCCGGACGAACCGGCGCGGCCGCCGAAGGGGAAGGCCGGCGCGGGGTCATCCGACGACGAGCGCCTGACCCGCGACCGGCCGCCGCACTGGAGGCAGACCTAGCTCACTCGCGATGGGCGCCGGTGCCACCGGCGCGCTCGGCGAGCAGGTCGCGGATCTGGGCGAGCATGGTGAGCTCGGTCTCGGGCTCTTCGGGGTCGGGCTGACCCGCCTTGCGCTTGGCCTCCGCCCGCTCCTTGAAGTGGTTCATCGGCATCACGAAGACGAAGTAGACGACGGCGGCGACGGCGAGGAACGAGATGATCGCGCCGATGATCGAGCCGTACGCGAAGGTCGCGGGGCCGAGCTGGAACGTCAGCGAATCGAGGCTCTCCGCCTTGAACAGCAGGCTGATCAGCGGGTTGATGAGTCCCTCGACGATGGCGTTCACGACCTGCGTGAAGGCGGCGCCGATGACGACCGCGACCGCGAGGTCGATGACGTTGCCCCGCATGATGAATTCTTTGAAGCCCTTGATCATGGCTCTCCCCCTTGGTCGATGGCGGATCCGAGTTCGGCGGATCCCGGTGTCGTGGGACCGACCGGCACCACGCTAGCCGAAGGTCACTTCGACGATGAAGCGCCGCCGCCGGCCGTGCCGCCGCTCGACGACGAGGAGGAACCCGACGCCGACGACCCGGAGGAGCCGCTGCTGGAGCTCGAGCCCGACGACCCGGACGACCCCGAGGAGCCGGAACCCGATGAACCCGAGCCGCCGCTGCGGGAGTCGGTGCGGTAGAAGCCCGAGCCGTTGAAGGTCACGCCGATCGTGTTGAAGAGCTTGCGAAGCTTGCCGCCGCAGACCTCGCAGACCGTCAGCGTGTCGTCGGTGAAGGCCTGGTGGATGTCGAAGGCGTTGTCGCACTCGGTGCAACGGTAGGAGTACGTGGGCATGGAACTTCTTCCGATCTCGGGTGATTCGCCGGCGCTCGGCCGGTCAGAACGCGATGATGCGCGTGGGCGTCACGATGCCGTTCACGGGCTGGTCGTGCACCTCACGCGGCACGGTCTCGACGAACTCGCTGTCGAAGACCACGGCGTACACCGGAGGACATTTTCCCATCGATCCGAGGGTCTTGTCGAAATAGCCCCTGCCCCACCCGAGGCGCATGCCCGTCGCGTCGATCGCGGCGGCCGGCACGATGATGAGATCGACGTCGTTGATCGCCATCGGGCCGAGCAGTTCGCCGACCGCCTCCGGGGTGCCGTGGAGGCCGAGCGTCTCGGTCTCCTCCTCGCCGACGGTCCAGTCGAGTAGGCCGTCCTCGCGAGTCACCGGGAACAGCACGCGGATGCCCCTGGCCTCGGCCCAGTTCACGAACGGCCGGGTGTTCGGCTCGGTCGGCATCGACAGGTAGCACGAGATCGACTGCGCCTCGGTCGAGCCGATCAGCTCCTCGAGGCGCGCGGTGAAGCCCTCGGTCGCGACGTCGCGCTCGTGCGCCGGCATGTTCCGGCGTCGCTCGCGCAGTTCGGCGCGGAGGATCCGCTTGTCCACATCCGGATCGTCGGGCATGGCACACATCCTATGGCGAGGCGGCCTGAACACCTCGGAGGGGCGGCCGGTACGCTGAGTCGCATGACTCAACGGATCACGAAGGCCGTCATCCCCGCTGCAGGACTCGGCACTCGATTCCTGCCGGCGACGAAGGCGATGCCGAAGGAGATGCTGCCGGTCGTCGACCGGCCCGCCATCCAGTACGTCGTGGAAGAGGCCGTCGAAGCAGGTCTGACGGATGTGCTCATGGTGACCGGACGCAACAAGAACGCGCTCGAGAACCACTTCGACCGCGTCGCCGAACTCGAGGCGACGCTCGAGGCGAAGGGCGACACGGCCAAGCTCGCGAAGGTCAACGAGTCCACCCACCTGGCCGACATGCACTACGTCCGCCAGGGCGACCCGCTCGGCCTCGGACACGCGGTGCTGCGCGCGCGCATGCACGTCGGCAAGGAACCGTTCGCCGTGCTGCTCGGCGACGACATCATCGATGCCCGCGACACGCTGCTGACGCGAATGCTCGACGAGCAGGGCCTTCGGGATGCGTCGATCGTCGCGCTCCTCGAGGTCGACCCCGATTCGATCCACCTGTACGGCGCCGCAGCGGTCGAGGCGACCGACGACCCCGACGTCGTGCGGGTCACGGGCCTCGTCGAGAAGCCGAGCAAAGACGTCGCACCGTCGAACTACGCGGTCATCGGCCGCTACGTGCTGAAGCCCGAGGTGTTCGACATCCTCGAGGACACGCCGCCGGGCAAGGGCGGCGAGATCCAGCTGACCGATGCGCTCATGACCATGGCCGGCGACGTCGAGGGAACCGGCGGCGTCTACGGCGTCGTCTTCCGCGGCCGCCGCTACGACACGGGCGACAAGCTCGACTACATCAAGGCGGTCATCCAGCTCGCCGCGGATCGAGACGACCTCGGGCCGGAACTCCGCCCGTGGCTCATCGAGTACGCGGCAGGACTCGATACAGTCTGAGAATGCCCGCAGTCGCCGTGCCAACCCTGCGAGACGGTGACGTCACGCTGCGGCCCATCCGCGTCCGCGACGCGAAGCCGCTCGAACGAGTCCTGCTCGCCAATCGCGGGTGGCTCCGGCAGTGGGAGGCGACGTACCCGGGCGGCGGCTCGGTGATCGACACGCGCGCGAGCATCCGCAACCTGCTGGCGCACGCGCGCACCGGTCATGCCCTGCCCTTCGTCATCGAGGTCGACGGTCAATTGGTCGGGCAGCTGAACGTCTCGTCGATCGCGTACGGCTCGCTGTCGTCCGCGACGATCGGCTACTGGGTCGCGCGTGAGGTCGCCGGTCGCGGCATCACCCCGACGGCCGTCGCACTCGCCACCGACTACTGCTTCCACACGCTGCGGCTGCACCGCATGGAGATCTGCATCCGGCCCGAGAACGCGCCGTCGCTCCGTGTGGTCGAGAAGCTCGGGTTCCGCTACGAGGGGCTCCGGCGACGGTTCATCCACATCGACGGCGTCTGGAGCGACCACTTCGCGTTCGCGCTCGTGAGCGAGGAGGTGCCCCGCGGGGTGCTCCGGCGCTGGCGCGACGGACTCGTGTCCGAGGAGGTCGCGCGGGTGAGCGACGTCGACCGCGCGGCATCCGCGAGGCCGCTGCAGCTGCCCGATCGGTGAACACGCGGGCGCCGAGTACGCCTGAAGGCATGCAGTGACCTAGCGTTGTCCCATGGACGTGATCGGTGGGGGACTGCTCGTGGCCGTGGCGGCCGCGCTGTGGATCGCGTACCTCCTGCCGAACTGGCTGCGTCGTCGCCAGTACATGGCCACCGAACGCAACGCCGTGCGGCTCCAGCAGACGCTCCGCATCCTCGCTGAGACGGCCGAGACGCCCGAGGCGGTCAGGGTCGAGGCGACGGCTCGCGAGGTTGCAGCGCAGCAGCGCATCCTGCAGCAGCGCGAGGCGACGGCCCGGCTCACGGCGGAGGCCGAGGAGCGGGAGGCGCTCGCAGAGCGCTGGGCCGCAGAGGGCGCAGTGGATGCCGCGCGCCTCCGTGTGGGCGTCGTGCTCGCCGCCCACGCAGCGGCGACCGAGCCGATCGCCATCATCGCTCCCGTCGAGCCGCCGAGCGCGCCCGTACCGGTCGCCCGCAGTGCTGCGAGTGCGCTTGCACGCAAGCGGCTGCGCCGTGGGCGGGCCGTGTGCTCGCTCGTCCTGCTCGTCTCCCTGCTCACGGTCATCGGCGGCGGCGTCGCTGCCGCGTTCGGCGCATCGCTCATCGCCCCGGTGATCGGCGCGTTCGGCGTCGCTCTCGCGCTCGCGGGACTCGTCCGGCTCGCGCGGGTGCGACCCGCGGCTCCCGTGGCGGCGCGACCGGCGGCCACCGCCGAGGCGGCGCCGTTCGAGCCCATCGACCTCGTCGAGACCGAGTCGCCGGCAGACGGCTGGGTTCCGCAGCCGCTGCCGAAGCCGCTGCACCTCTCCAGAGGCACGATCGCCGCGATGGCGATGGCCTCCATCGACGCGGCGGCCGAACTCAAGCGGGCAGAGATCGGCGACGACATCGCGCGTCGTGCCGCCGAGCTCGAGCCTGAGCTGCCGGTCATCGCGCCCGCCGCGCCCGCCGCGGCGGCCGCGGCATCCGCAGCTCGCGCTCGTGTCGCGCCGCAGGTCCACGACGACGTTCCCGTCAGCCCGTACGCGCGCATGGGCATCGTCGACGAGGCGCACGCGGGCTTCGACGACCTCGACGCCGTCCTGCGTCGTCGGCGCCAGGCCGGTTGATCGAGCCGAGCGGTCCGTATGGTCTGAACCACCGACTGCGGGATGATAGGCTTTTTCTCGCTCGGGCCCTTGGCGCAGTTGGTAGCGCGCCTCGTTCGCATCGAGGAGGTCAGGAGTTCGAATCTCCTAGGGTCCACCGTGCAGCAGAAGTCCCCGCCCTGATCGGGCGGGGACTTCTGCGTTGCGGCGGCAAGGCGGGGCGCCGGGCGGGCTCCACCCCGGGGCGTAGGCTTGTGGCGATGTCAGACGCGCCGGCCACTCGCTCGATCCCCGTCTCCGAAGCGCACCGCTGGCGCGCGTACTGGGTGTGCGTCGCCGTCGCGGCGCTCACGATCATGGACCTCTCGAAGGTCAACGTCGGGCTGCCCGCGATCGAGGACGCGTTCGACGCCGGCTCGACCGAGCTGCAGCTCATCGTCGCGGGGTACGTGCTCACGTTCGGCCTCACGCTCGTGCCGGCCGGGCGCATCGGCGACCAGCGCTCGCGCAAGACCCTCTTCATCGTCGGCCTCAGCCTCTTCACGCTCACGAGCTGCATCGCGGCGCTCGCGCCGAACGCGACGGTGCTGCTGATCGCGCGGCTTCTGCAGGGCGTCGCCGCCGGCATCCAGATGCCGCAGGTGCTCGGCCTCATCCAGGAGCTCTTCCACGGCAAGGAGCGCGGCAAGGCGTTCGGCCTGTTCGGGGCGACCATCGGCCTCGCGACCGCGTTCGGTCCGACCCTCGGCGGGCTCATGATCGCGATCGGCGGACCCGAAGACGGATGGCGCGGCATCTTCTGGATCAACGTGCCGCTCGCCCTCGCGGCGATCGTGCTGGCGATCTGGCTGCTGCCGCTGACGAGGCATCCGTCGGGCAAGCCCCTGTCGCTCGACCCCGTCGGCATCGCCCTCTTCGGCATCAGCGTGGTGTCGCTCATGTGGCCGTTCCTCTTCACGACCGGATCTCCCGAAGACGACCCGGCCCGGTGGTGGGTGCTCGTGATCTTCGTGTTCGCGTTCACCGCGTTCCTCGTGTGGGAGCGGCGCTACGCGGCGAGCGGGAAGCATCCGCTCGTGCCCCTCGCGCTCTTCGGCATCAGCTCCTACCGCAACGGCACCGCGCTCGCGAGCGTCTACTTCGCCGCGCTGCCGCCGATGTTCCTGCTCACGACGCTCTACCTGCAGCACGGCCTCGGGCTCGCCGCGGTCTACGCGGGCATGGTCACCATCGGATTCGCGCTCGTGAGCGCGGTGACCTCGTACGTCGGCGGCAATCTCGTGAACCGGATCGGCCGACCGCTCGTCGTGTGGGGGCTCGTGCTGCTGCTCGTCGGCATCGGCCTCTCGGTGCTCGCCGTCTTCGCGACGCCGCCCGAGCTGACGCCGTGGGCGATCGCCATCGCCATGGTCTTCAGCGGAGCGGGCGGCGGATTCGTGATCTCCCCGAACCAGACGCTCGCCCTCGCCGACGTGCCGGTGAAGCAGGGAGGGCTCGCCGGATCCGTCGGCCAGCTCGGCCAGCGCATCGGCACGGCGATCGGCACGGCGATCACCCTCTCGCTCTTCTACTCGACGATCTACCGGGAGTCGAGCGGCGAGCCCGACCTGTCCGTCTACCGCGACGCCTATGCCATGGGCATGATCGCCGTCGCCGTGCTCGTGGCGGTGGCCTTCGCGATCGGCGTGCTCGACCTCGGTGCGCGCGGTCGGCAGCGGAGCGCGCTCGGCGAGCCGCCGGCGGAGGAAGCGGACTGACCCGCCGCGTCCTCAGCGGATCGTGAGGATGCGCGCCCGCTCGGGCCTGTCGTAGTGCTCGATCGCGGCGCGCAGCGCAACGCGCGGCATCGTCGCCGCGTGCCGCTCGACGAAGGCGGTGAGGCGGTCGCGGTCGTGGTCGCCCGCGGCCCTGAGCACCCAGCCGAGCGCCTTCTGCACGAGCGGCTCGGGATCGTCGGCGAGCGACTCCGCGAGTTTGTAGGCGTCGTCGAGTTCGCCGCGGCGGAGGAAGGCGAAGGTCGCGACGAGCGCGGTGCGGCGCTCCGGCCAGAACGCGGATGACGCGAGCTCGGCGAGCGGCGCTCGGTCGCGTTCGAGCAGGTACCCGCCGACGACGTCACGGGCGGCGAGGTCGACGAGGTCCCACTGGTCGATGCGATCGTGGCGGCGCAGGTAGAGCCCGTACAGCTCCGCGCGTCGCTCCTCGGTGGTCTTCGGCCGAGCCGCGCACTTGCCCATGATGCTGCAGGCGAGGGCGCGCACCTCGTGGGTGGGCTGCTCGAGCAGCGTCTCGAGCTCACCCGGCGGAAGGTCGAGCGCGGTCTTCGCGAGCTCGAACACGGCGCCCATGCGCACTCCGATGAACGGGGCGTCGGGGTCGGGCGGGAAGTACCGGGTGTACTTCTCCCGCTCCTCGTCGCTCGCGAGCGCCTCGAGGGCCGCGATGAGCTCCGCGGCATCCGACATCGCGCCTCCCGTCGTCGGGATCAGCGTACGGCGGCAGCGGCCTCCACGACAGGGGCGTCCGAGAACGCGAGCTTCGGCACGAAGGCGAGCAGCACGGCCGCGACGGCCGCAGTGAGGCCGCACACGAGCCACACGGTCACGTAGCCGCCGAAGGCGCCCGCGGTGCCCGTGGCGGCCTCCCCGGCGGCGCCGAGCAGTGCGATGCCGAACACGCACGACGCGATCGCGCCGCCGACAGTCTTCACCGAGTTCGTGAGGCCCGTCGCGACCCCGGTCTGGTGGGCCGGCGCTGCCGCCGCTGCCGCAGCGGGGAGGGCGGCGACGAGGGCGCCCGAGCCGATGCCCGCGATGACCATGTTCGCGAGCACCTGCGCGTACCCGTCGTGGAACGGCAGGAACAGCAGGTACCCGATCGCGACGAGCGAGCTGGCGCCGATGAGCGCGACGCGCGGCGTGACCCACCGGGTCGCGAGCGGGAAGAGCATCGCGCCGACGACGAGCGACAGCACGTAGGCCCCGACGAGGATCGACGTCTGCCCGGTCGTCGCGCTGAGGCCGAAGCCGTACGCCGAGGCATCCGTGCGGGCGAACGTCGAGAGCGGTGCCTGGGCGCCGAGCACGCTGACGCCGAAGAGGCCGGCGGTGAGGAAGATCGGCCACAGGGTGGGCTCGCGGAACATGCGAACGTCGATGAGCGGGTCGGGGTGCTTCAGCTCGTAGCGGGCGAAGGGGATCACGAGCAGGGCGCCGAGCGCCACGAGCGCCCACGAGAGCAGGTCGGCCGGGCCGTTCAGGCGCATGAAGCTGAGCCCGCCGGTGAGCGAGAGCAGGGCGAGCGAGATGAGGATGAGGCCGCCGGTGTCGAGCGTGCCGCCCGTGAGGTCGGGCGACTCCTTCACCCCGAAGAGCACGACGAAGAAGCAGGCGACCACCGCGACGGCAGGGACGAGGAGCAGCACCTGCATGGGGAGCAGCTCGGCGAGTGCGCCTGCCGAGAGGGCACCGGCGATCGCGCCGAGCTCGAGCGCGGCGACGAGCAGGCCGGCGGCCTTGCGGGTCATCGCCGCGGGCCGCTCGGCCGAGCGGCTGCGCGACCAGATGAGGGCGATCTCGAGGGGCAGCCAGACGACGTAGAAGCCCTGCAGCGCCCAGGCGACGAGGAACACCCAGAACTGGTCGGTGAAGGCGAGCGCGATCGAGGCGATGGCCGTGACCGCGGTCGACCAGACGAGCATCCGCTTGTGGCCGACCATGTCGCCGAGCTTCGCGAAGGCCGGCACGACGAGGGCCGAGAGCATGAGCTGCGTGCCCTCGAGCCAGTTGACGTCGGCGTCGTGGATGCCGAGGTGACGTGCGATGTCGGTCAGCAGTGGCGTGTAGTAGCCCTGCAGGATGCCGCTCGTGAACTCGACGAAGGCGAGGAATCCGACGATCGCGGCGACGGGACCGAGTCTGGCAGCACGCAACATCGGGGCTCCTTCGGGACGGGGTGGATTCACCCTAATGGGTCATCCGTCTCACTCGGGAATCGCGGTGATGAGGGCGCGGTGGAATCGCTCGCCGCGCTCGAGGCTGTCGATCGTCACCCACTCGTCGACCCCGTGGATGGCGGCGCGCTGCGCGGCCGTCATAGCGATCGGCGCGAAGCGGTACACGGCAGGGGAGAAGCGGTGGAAGTACCGCGAATCGGTGGCCGCCATCATGAGGTACGGCGCGGTCACCGCCTCGGGATACGAGGCCGCGACGGCCGACGCGATCGCCGCGAACTGCGCGGAGTCGGTCGGCGATTCGGGCGACGGGTCGCCGCCGTCGACGACCGTCACCTCCACCTCGGGGTCGCGGATGACGCGGCGCAGGTGCGCGACGACCGACTCGACCGTCTCGCCGACGGCGATGCGCAGGTTCAGCGTCGCCGTCGCCTGCGACGGGAGCACGTTGTCGGCGGTGCCGGCCTCGAGCATCGTGGCGGCGACGGTCGTGTGCACGAGGGCCGCGGGCTCGCCGCCGAGTCGCGAGAACACGCGTGCCGTCACCCACGGGAGGGCGATGAGCAGGCGGAGCAGCAGCCGAGAGGCGCCCCGCGTGTGCGGTACGAAGCTCGAGAGCATGGCCCGCATCGAACGGGGCATGCGCTTCGGGAACGGGTTCGGCGCGAGCCGGTCGACGGCGCGGGCGATGCGCGCGGTCGGCGTGGTCCTCGGCGGCGCGGAGGCGTGGCCCCCGTCGCCGCGAGCGGTCAACCGGACGGTCAGCACGCCCTTCTCGCCGACGCCGACCATCGCGGCGGGCACCTGCACGAACGGAAGGGGAGCGTCGACGACCGCACCGCCCTCGTCGAGCACCAGCCACGGGGTGATGCCGCGCTCGCGGAACAGGGCCGCGATCGCCACGGCTGCGGCGCCGTGGCTCTCCTCGTTGCCGCCGAACGAGAGGTAGACGTCGCGCGCCGGGGTGAACCCGTCGGCGAGCAGGTTCTCGACGGCCTCGAGCACGACGAGCAGTGGGCCCTTGTCGTCGAGGGTGCCGCGGCCCCACACCGATCCGTCGGCGATGCGGCCCTCGAACGGCGGGAAGCGCCATCCGTCGCGCTCGTCGACCGGCACGACGTCGAAGTGGGCCATCAGCACGACGGGGTCGGCATCGCTGCGCCCCCGCCAGCGGAAGAGGAGGCCGAGCTCGGTGACCTGTTCGAAGTCGAGGCGCTCGTGCACGAGCGGGTAGAGCTCGGCGATGAGCAGTCGGAATCGGTCGAAGTCGGCGAGGCCGCGTTCGGCGAGCTCGGCCGACACGGTCGGCAGCTGCACCATGCGGGAGAGGCGCTCGGCCGAGCCGTCGCGAACGGTCACTGGTTCGGGCATCCACTCACCCTAAGCGAGCGGATGACGCCACTCGCGCCGGGCTCAGGCGGCGAGGTGCACGGCCGGCGTGAGGAGCGCCGCGAGCTCGGCGGCCGAGAGTTCACGGCCGAACGCCGGGTGGCCGGGCTCGAGCGCGACGCCGTGACCGAGCTCGCCGCCGTCGACCGGGTCGAAGCCCAGTTCGTCGATGATCTCGGCGACGACGGCGCGGGCATCGGCGTCATCGCCGACGACGGCGAGGGCGCGGCGCAGGGGGGAGCCGGCGGCCATGCTGTCGTCCTCCATCTCGTGGTAGCCGAGGTGGTTCAGCGACTTCACGACGCGGGCGCGCGGGTTGCGTGCGGCGTTGATCTCGCTCGTCGTGCGGGGGTCGTCGTCGACCTCGGCGATGTTGCCGTCGACCGGCGGCCAGTAGTTCATCGCGTCGACGACGATGCGGCCGTCGAACGCGTCCCAGGGCACCGTGCCGGCCTTGCCGAACGGCACGGCCACGATGATGACGTCGGCGGTGGCGGCGAGGGCTTCGGGCGAGGTCACCTCAGCGCCGGGGGCGACGACGCCGACGAGCAGGTCGAGCGTGGTCTGGCGCGGTGAACCCGCGATGAGCACGCGATGCCCGGATGCCACGAGGAGGCGGGCGAGGGCTGTGCCCACCTTGCCCGCGCCGTAGATTCCGATGACCGGCCGATCCGTCACGTCTTGATTCTCCCATCACTCGCCGCACCCGATAGATGCATCGTCATGGAAATGAACGCACCATCGCCGGTGCGCATTCCCGCGCCCGTGCGCTCGGCGACCTCGGGGGAATAGTCTCATCCCGACGGTGGTTCCGAACTCTGTATGCGAACGCATGGAAGCAAGGAAAGGGATCGGGATGTCTGAGCGGTACGAATTCGGGGTCGACACCTTCGGCGATGTGACGAACGGGGCCGACGGCGCGCCGCTGCCGCACGCCCAGGTGCTGCGCAACGTCGTGGAGGAGGCCGTGCTCGCCGACCGGCTCGGCCTCGACTTCTTCGGACTCGGCGAGCACCACCGCGTGGACTTCGCGGTCTCGGCGCCCGAGGTCGTGCTCGGCGCGATCGCCGGCCGCACCGAGCGCATCCACCTCGGCTCGGCGGTCACGGTGCTGAGCTCCGACGACCCCGTGCGCGTGTTCGAACGCTTCGCCACCCTCGACGGCCTCTCGAACGGCCGCGCCGAGGTCATCCTGGGTCGCGGCTCCTTCATCGAGTCCTTCCCGCTGTTCGGCTTCGAGCTGAACCAGTACCAGGAGCTCTTCGAGGAGAAGCTCAACCTGTTCTCCGCCCTCCTGCCGCAGGAGCCCGTCACGTGGAGCGGCCAGCTCCGCTCCTCGCTCACCGACCAACTCGTCTTCCCGCCCGTCGAGCACGGCCGCCTGAAGACGTGGGTCGGCGTCGGCGGCAGCCCCGAGTCCGTCGTGCGCGCCGCCCACTACGGCCTGCCGCTCGTGCTCGCGATCATCGGCGGCAGCCCCGCACGATTCGCTCCGCTCGCCGACCTCTACCGGCGCGCCCTCGAGCAGTTCGGCAACCCGCTCCAGCCGATCGCGATCCACTCGCCCGGATTCATCTCCGAGACCGACGCCGAGGCGCTCGACACGCTCTGGCCGCACTACAAGGTCAGCATCGACCGCATCGGCCGCGAGCGCGGCTGGGGTGCGGTCGACCGCGCCCACTTCGAGGACGAGGCGGGGCCGAACGGCGCGCTCTACGCGGGATCGCCCGAGAAGGTCGCCGTCAAGATCGCCGCGGCCATGCGCGCGATCGGGGCCACCCGGTTCGACATGAAGTACTCGAACGGCGCCCTGCCGCACGAGTCGATGATGCGCAGCATCGAGCTCTACGCCACCGAGGTCGTGCCGCGCGTCAAGGAACTGCTCGCGGCCTCGGACGCCGCCGACGCCGAGCTGAGCTCGGTCGCCGACCTCGGCACCGAACTGGCCGCGGCCGATCGAGCGGATGCCGCGGCATCCGCCGATCGCCCGATCGACTGACCCGGGGCCGACGCGCTCACGCGACGGGCGGCGCCGAGCTCGCCCCGGAGGCCGCCCGTCGCCGGCGCACGGCCGCACGGAACCAGAGTGCATCGGGCACGCGGGCGAGGAACGTGCCGGCGACGATCGTGATGAGCACGTAGCCCGTCGCGAGCGGTGCGAGCTCGGGCGCCACGACGCCCGAGCCGACCGCCAACCCAGCGATGACGATCGAGAACTCGCCGCGCGGTGCGAGCGAGAGCCCGGCCCGCCACTGGCCGAGCGTGCCGACGCCGGCCCGCCGCGCGGCGTAGGAGCCCGTGATGAGCTTCGTGATGATCGTCACGATGGCCAGGGCGAGTGCCGCCGGCAGCATCGACAGGAGCGCCGACGAGTCGGTCGTGAGCCCGAAGAACACGAAGAAGATCGCGGCGAAGAGGTCGCGGAGCGGAGTGAGCACCTGGCTCGCGTTCGCCGCGACCCGCCCCGACAGTGCGATGCCGACGAGGAACGCGCCGACCGCGGCCGAGACGCTGACCTCCGCCGCGAGTCCGGCGACGAGCATCGTGAGGCCGAGCACGCCGAGCAGCAACGGCTCGAAGTGGTCGGCCGGGAAGAGCCGCGAGACGATGTGCCCGTGTCGCAGGGCGACGTACAGGATGACGGCGACGACGCTCACCGCGATCGCGACGGAGACGGCGCCCTGCATGAGGCTCATGCCCACGACGAGGGCCGAGAGCACGGGCAGGTAGAACGCCATCGCGAGGTCCTCGATGACGAGCAGCGCCAGGATCGCGGGCGTCTCGCGGTTCGAGAGCCGGCCGAGGTCGCGCAGGAGCTTGGCGATGACGCCCGACGACGACACCCAGGTCACGCCCGCCATGGCGACCGCGGCGACCGGACCCCAGCCGAGCAGGAGGGCGAGCGCGGCACCCGGCACGGCGTTGAGCGCGGCGTCGATGAGGCCGGCGGTGCGCGCCGACTTCAGGCTGCCGAAGAGCTCCGACGCGGTGTACTCGAGGCCGAGCAGGGCGAGCAGCAGGATGACGCCGATCTCGGCGCCCGTCTGGAAGAACTCCTCGCTCGCGTCGAGCGCGATGAACCCGCCCTCGCCGAAGGCGAGGCCGAGCACGAGGTAGAACGGGATCGGCGAGATGCCGAACGCGAGCGCGAGGCGCCCGAGCAGACTCATGCCGAGAAGCAGCGCGCCGACTTCGATGAGGAGCAGCGTGGTCTCGTGCATACGCCCGGCCTCAGTCGGGGCCGTTGGCGAGCAGCCGGGCTACTCCGTCGAGTCCTTCACGTGTTCCGACGACGACGATGACGTCTCCAGCACGCAGTGTCTCTGCGGGCGTGGGCGAGGGGATGATCGCGCCGTCGCGGACGATGGCCACGATCGAGGCGTGCGTGCGCGTGCGCGCCTTCGTGGCGCCGAGGGTGCGGTTCAGGTACGGCGAGTCCGTCGGCAGGGCGATCTGCTCGGTGTAGAGGCCTGCGGTCTCGTCGCTGAGCGTCGTGAGACGGCTCAGCATGACCGAGGCGCCGAGCACGTCGGCGAGGGCGGCGGCCTCGTCGTCGTTCAACGGAATGGAGTCGCGGCAGGCGTCGGGATCGTCTTGATCGAAGAGCCCGAGGTCGCGTTCACCGTCACGGTGCGACACGACGCTGATGCGCCGCCCGCTCTCGGTGACGAGGTCGTGTCGAATGCCGATGCCGGGCAGGTCGACCTTCTCGATGCGTATACCCACATCCGCAATCGTAACCCCGCGCGGAGGTGTCGCGGCCAGCGGTGCTCAGCGCGGCGGCGCAGTGTGCGTGCGCATCGTCAGCACGGGGGTGCCCGCGTCGTCGCCGGCCTCCAACTCGACCCGCACGTCGCCGAGCTCCGGGAGCGAGGCGACGTGGGTTCCGCCGCACGCGATGCGCGCGGTGCCGACGGGCAGTTCGGCGACCCAGTACCGACGGTCGGTGAGCCCGTCGCCGTCGCGCTCGATGCGCACGGAGGCGCCGGCGGCGGCCCACTCCGCGATCGTCGCGGTGACGGATGCCGCGAGCTCGCCGAGCCCGTCGGCGGCGACCGAGGCCGTGTCGAACCCGGCCCGGCGCAGCGACTTGTTCAGGCGGTACACGTCGACCGAGCCGCCGGGCACGATGCGGCTCGACGCGATCGCGATGCCGTCGAAGTCGGGTGCCCCGAGCGCGTCTTCGCGGGCGGCCTTCGACCAGTTGCCGGCGAGTGCGGCGTTCAGGGCGAGCGCCGCCGCGTGGCAGGCGGTGTGGCCGGTCGAGAGGGCGCGGCGCGCCGAGGCATCCGCTCGCACCGTCACCGCATCGCCCTCGGCGACGGCGGAACCGTCTGCGACGAGGTGGGCGACGAGGAACGACCAGCCCTCGGTGCCCTTGCGCACCGGGATGTCGGCGCCGAGGAAGAGCTCGGCGCCGTCGGTGGCCGCGACGACGGCGTCGACGATCGGGATCTCGACGGCGCCGACCGTCAGCGACCCGGTGTCGGCCGGCTGGTCGGGCCACGCCGCGTCGACCGGGTGGAAGCTCGTCGCCTCGGTGACGACGGCGATCCGGCCGTCATCCGCCGGTGCGACGTGCAGCACTACGGTGTCGGCGTCGAGTGCGCCGTCGGGGTAGGTGACGAGCGTGTCGCGAGCGGGCAGCACGTCGGGGCTCAGACGCCGTCGCTGCGACCGAGGAGGTGGAACGGGATCGCCAGGGAGAGCGCCACGGCGACGATGCCGCCGAAGAACACGGGCGCCTGGAACTCGGTCATCACGGGCGCGGTGCCCATGAGCCACATGCCGAAGACGAAGAGTCCCATCGAGATGAGGAAAGTGACGACGTTCACAACGACCTCCAGAGTTCCGGTGGCGGTCCGCGCCGCCCGGTCGAGTCTACCGGGCGGGCGCACCCGAGGTCGGGCTCACGAGTCGATCGGGCCGAGCCAGGCGTTCGCGACCGTCGAGTGCGCGGACTCGTCGTCCGACGGGTGGAAGATGCCGGCGAGCACGTCGCGGTAGAGGCGGCCGAGCTCGGAGCCCGCGAAGTACGTCGATCCACCCGAGACGCGCACGGCCTGATCGACGACGTGCTTCGCGGTCTCGGTCGCGCGCACCTTGATGCCCACGAGCTTCGCGAACCAGAACGAGCCGTGGTCGACGAGCTCGTCGAGGTCGTGCGCGATCGCGAGGAGCTGAGGCGCGATGGCCTCCTGTGCAAGTGCGGCATCGGCGATGCGCCAGCGGATGTCGGGATCCTGGGAGAGCGGCGCGCCGCCGTTCTTCATCGAGGTGCGCCGGCGCGCCGCCGCGACGGCGAGGTCGAGGGCCCGGTCGCCGATGCCGGCGTACACCGAGGCGAGCAGCAGTTCGAAGTTCGCGAAGATGCCGAAGATGAGCGGATCGGCGTTCGGCCCGGGGTCGAGCCGGCGCACGATGCGGTCGGATGCCGCGAACGCCCCGTCGAGCACGGTCGTGCGGCTCTGGCTCGCCCGCATGCCCATCGTGTCCCAGTCGTCGAGGATGCGCACGTCGGGATCCTCGCGGTCGATGAAGCCGTAGACGAGCTTCGGCGCATCGGCCGACGCGGTGTCGAGGCCCATCGTGCCGATCCGCGTCCATGCCGGCGAGAGCGAGGTGAAGATCTTGCGGCCCGTGTAACGGTACCCGCCGTCGGCCTGGGGCTCTGCGACCGTGCGCGAGCCGAAGAGCATGAGGTCGTTGCCGGCCTCGCTGATGCCGAAGCCGAAGAGCTCGCCCGCGCCGGCCTCGCGCAGCACGAAGTCGAGCGAGTCGTCGCCGCGATCGCGCAGCACCTTGGCGACGCCGGTCCAGACGAGGTGCATGTTGACGGCGAGTGCGGTCGCCGGCGCAGCGCCCGCGAGGCGCATCTGGCCGCGCACGGCATCGGCGAACGTCCAGCCGAGGCCGCCGAGCTCGAGCGGCACGAGGGCCGTCAGGTAGCCGGTCTCCCGGAGCTCGGCGAGGTCCTCGTCGAAGAAGGCGTTGTCGCGGTCGTACCGGGCGGCCCGCTCGCGGAAGCGTTCGAGCAGCTCATCGTTCAGCAGGGTCTCAGGCGTGGTGCTCACGCCGCCAGACTACGCCTCGGGCGTCCGGTCGTGCGGGGGCACCGCGGGCTGCGCCGAGTCCGCCGTCGGCGGGGTCTGCGGGGCGACGGATGCCGCGGCATCCGCTCGACGGGCGCGTCGCCGCCGCGTCGACGACAGGACGATCCCGACCACGATCGCGGCGATCACGGCCGCGGCGAGGAGCCACGGCAGCAGCACGCCGATCGCGACGCCCAGCCACGCGCCGAACACCACGAGCGCATTCCAGCCGGCAGCGAGGCCGCTCCAGAAGTCGCCCGGCACCGCGGCGGGTGCCTGGGCCTCGGTCACGAGCTCGACGCCGAGGGTCGAGTAGTCGACCTGGTCGACGAGCGCGTCGCGCTGCTGCGTCAGGCTGTCGAGCTCGGCCTGCCGGGTCGTCAGCTCGGACTCGATCGCGATGAGGTCGGTGATCGACGTCGCCGTGCCGAGGAGTTCCCGGAGCCGGTCGACGGAGGCGGTGAGCGCTTCGATGCGCGCATCGAGGTCCTGGCGCTGCGCGGTCACGTCGGTGGCGTCCATCGAGACGGAGGTGACGGTGCCCAGTTCGCGGAGGTCGGCGACGACGGCCTCGAGCGCGTCGGCCGGAACGCGCAGCGTGAGCCGCGCGCTGGGCGTCTGCGTGTCGGTGCCGGGGGTCTCGTTGCGGCTGTCGACGCGTCCGCCCGAGGCATCGGCGATGTCGGCGGTGCGCTGCGCCGCGGCGATCGGGTCGTCGACGGTGATCGCCATCCAGCCGGTCGTGACGACGCTGCGGTCGGCGACCGCGTCGTCGGCGGCGTCGCCGCCCTCGACCGACAGCGGGGCATCGGGCGCCATCTCGCCGCTCATGACGCCGGGCTCGCCCGTCGAGGTGCTCTGACCGGCCGTGCACCCGGCGAGCAGGAGGGCGGTGAGCGCGGCTGCAACGGCCGCCGTCGGTGCGAGTCGTCGTCTCATGCGCTCACTGTATTGCCGGCCCGGAATGCGATGTCTGGAACTCGGCTGGGAGTCGGGTCACGATCGGATGTCGCTCCGCCGCCCCGATTCAGTCGTCGTCGGGGTCCCGACCGGTGCGCTCGCCGCTGTCGAGTGCGGCGATCGCCGCGAGGTCGTCGCCGTCGAGCTCGAAGCCGAAGACGTCGAGGTTCTCGCGGATGCGTTCCGGGCGACTTGCCTTCGGGATCACGACGTTGCCGAGTTGGACATGCCAGCGCAGCACGACCTGTGCCGGGCTCCGGCCGTGCTTCGCGGCGATCTCGTCGAGGAGCGGCGTACCGAGCACGCGGCCTCGCGCGAGCGGCGACCACGCCTCGGTGCGGATGCCGTGGGCCGCGTCGAACTCGCGCAACGCCGCCTGCGGCAGCCACGGATGCAGTTCGACCTGGTTCACGACGGGCGCTTCGCCCGTCTCGGCGACGAGTCGCTCGATGTGATGGGCGTGGAAGTTCGAGACGCCGATCGAACGCACGCGGCCCTCGTCGCGGAGGCGGATGAGCGCTCGCCAGGTGTCGACGTACCGGTCGGTGGACGGCACCGGCCAGTGGATGAGGAAGAGGTCGAGCCGATCGAGCGCGAACCGCCGCATCGACTCGTCGAAGGCGCGCAGCGCCTGATCGTAGCCGTTGTCGTCCTTCCACACCTTGCTCGTCACGAACAGCTCGTCGCGCGCGAGCCCCGATGCGCGCACCGCCTCGCCGACCTCGCGTTCATTGCCGTAGAACGCCGCGGTGTCGAGGTGCCGGTAGCCCGCGTCGATCGCGTCGAGGCAGAGGCCCGTGGCATCCGCTGCCGGCACCTTGTACAGGCCGTACCCGAGCTGCGGAATGCTCGAGCCGTCGGCGAGCGGGAGTCGGGGAGCTGCGGGCAGTGGTCGTGGCATCCGGTGCTTCTCTCAGCGGGGGCGTCGGCGCGGGAGCATCAGCTCGGCTGCGCCGGCACCGGCTCGGTGTCGGGGATCGGGCTGGCGTCGCGCCCTCGGAGGTCGGGATGCCATCGCTTGCCCAGCACGGCGACGAGGAAGCCCAGGAAGGCGAGCGCCGCAGCGGCCCAGAAGGCTCCCTGCGGGCCGCTGCCGTCGATGAGGAAGCCCGCGAGCGCCGAGCCGAGGGCGGCGCCGATGAGCTGGCCGGTGCCGACCCATCCGTACGCCTCGGCGGTGTCCGAGAACTTCACGCTCGCGGAGACGATCGCGAAGAGCACGGCGAGTGCCGGGGCGATGCCGATGCCCGCGATGAAGAGGGTGATCGAGAGCCACCAGAAGTCCATGAGGCCCGCGGCCAGCGCCGTGCCCGCGAAGACGATGAACATGCGGCGGGCCGTCGACCACGGCCCGATCGGCACGTGGCCGAGGAAGAGGCCGCCGGCGAGGGAGCCCACCGCGAAGATCGCGAGCACGATGCCGGCTTCGGCGCCGCCATGACCGAACACCGCGACGACGCCGGCCTCGATCGCCGCGGTGGCGCCGATCAGCAGGAAGCCGACGATGGTCGCGAGCATCACGGGAGGGCGGCCGAGCACCGCGCCGAAGCGCCGCTTCGACCGCGGGATCCGCACCCGGCCGAGCTCGGGCGAGGAGATGAACCAGATGCCGCCGACGACCATGAGCACCGCGGCCAGGAGGATCGCCCAGACGGTCCCGATCTGGGTCGCAACGAACGTCGTGACCACGGGCCCGACGACCCAGATGATCTCCTGCGCCGAGGCGTCGAGCGAGAAGAGTGGGGTGAGCTGACGGGAGTTCACCATCTTGGGATAGATCGTGCGCACCGCCGGCTGCACCGGCGGGTTCGCGAGCCCGGCGACGAGGCCGATCGCCATGTAGAGGGGCACCGTGAGCGGGAGCAACGCGATCGCGACGATCGCCGTGACGCAGACGGCGAGGGTCGCGATGAGCACGGGCCGCATGCCGAGCCGGCCCATGAGCCGGCTCGTGAGCGGCCCGGCGACGGCCTGGCCGATCGAGGTCGCCGCGAGCACGAGTCCGGCGGCGCCGTACGAGCCCGTCTGCTGTTCGACGTGGAGCAGGAACGCGAGCGAGAGCATGCCCGACGGGAAGCGCGCCGTCAGCTGGGCGGCGATGATGCGAGCGACGCCCGAGGTTCTGAGCAGTTCGGAGTAGCTTCCCACAGTGGGATCAACTCTATCGACGGTCGGATCGTGATCTCGGAGCCGGATCCCGCGCGCCGCAGGTGACATATGCTCTCTCTGTAACGGCGCCGGGGCCTGGGTCTTCGTCGTCGATCCCCATCGCAATGACAGAGGTTCTCCCATGCACTCCCGACGACTGCTCATCCCGACCGTGGCCGCAGCAGCGGTCCTCCTCCTCTCCGGATGTGTCGACAACACGACCGGTGGCGGCGAAGCCGACACCGACGCCTCGGCCCCCACGATCGCGGTCGACGAGGCCGCCGCGGCCCTGCTGCCCGCCGAGATCGCCGATTCCGGCAAGCTCGTCGTCGGCACCGACGCCGCCTACCCGCCCAACGAGTACAAGGACGACGACGGCAACCCGATCGGGTGGGACGTCGACCTCGTCGACGCCCTGGGCGCGAAGCTCGGCCTCGAGGTCCAGTACGAGATCGCCAGCTTCGACAAGATCATCCCGTCGATCACCGGCGGCACGATGGACCTCGGGATGTCGAGCTTCACCGACAACGCCGAGCGCCAGAAGCAGGTCGACTTCGTCGACTACTACAGCGCCGGCATCCTGTGGGCCGCTCCCGCCGGAAAGACCGTCGACCCCGACGACGCCTGCGGCCTGAAGGTCGCCGTGCAGGCCACGACGTACGAGCACACCGATGAACTGCCCGCCAAGAGCCAGGCCTGCGTCGACGCCGGCAAGCCCGCGATCCAGATCACCCCGTTCGACACGCAGGATGCCGCGGCGAACGCCGTGGTGCTCGGCCAGGCCGACGCCATGAGCGCCGACTCTCCCGTCACCGGCTACGCGATCGCCCAGACCGACGGCAAGCTCGAGGCGGCCGGCGACGTGTTCGACTCCGCGCCGTACGGCTTCCCGGTGGCGAAGGGCTCCGAGCTCGCCGCGGCCGTCCAGGCCGCGATGCAGTCGCTGATCGACGACGGCACCTACGGCGACATCCTCGCCGAGTGGGGCGTCGAGTCCGGCGCCGTCGACACGATCGAGATCAACGCGGGCACCTGATGAACGACACGTCCTCCGGCCGGGCGACGATGCCCGCGCCGGCGGGCGGCCCCGGTGCCGCCCCGGTCCCGACGAAGGTCGTGCGCTTGCGGCATCCGTGGCGCATCGTCGTCGCCGTGCTGCTGCTCGCGGTCGTCGCCGTCTTCATCATCGACGCCGCGCAGCGCGAGGCGTTCGACTGGCCGACCGTCGGCAAGTACGTCTTCGATCAGCGCGTCTCGCAGGCGGCGGGCTTCACCCTGCTGCTCACGGTGCTCTCGATGATCATCGGCGTCGTGCTCGGCGTCATCCTCGCGGTGATGCGGCAATCGCCGAACCCGGTGCTGAAGTCGATCGCGTGGGTCTGGCTCTGGGTCTTCCGCGGTACCCCGGTGTACGTGCAGCTCGTGTTCTGGGGGCTGCTGTCGACGATCTACACCTCGATCGACCTCGGCGTGCCGTTCATGGAGCCGTGGGTCTCGTACCCGACCACCGCGCTGCTGAACACCTTCTGGCTCGCGGTCATCGGCCTCGCGCTGAACGAGTCGGCCTACATGGCCGAGATCGTCCGCGCCGGCCTGCTCTCGGTCGACCCCGGCCAGACCGAGGCGGCGACCGCGCTCGGCATGAGCTGGGGCAAGTCGATGCGCCGCATCGTGCTGCCGCAGGCGATGCGCGTGATCATCCCTCCGACCGGCAACGAGGTCATCTCGATGCTGAAGACGACCTCGCTCGTCACCGCGGTCCCGTTCACGCTCGAGCTGTACACGCGAACGCGCGACATCTCCGCCGCGATCTTCGCACCGGTCCCGCTCTTGATCGTCGCGTCGATCTGGTACCTCGCCATCACCTCGGTGCTCATGGTCGGCCAGTACTTCCTCGAGAAGCGCTTCGCCCGAGGGGTCGGCGCACGGCCCGACACCGGCCCGGGCCCCGTCACTGGTGCGATGAGCGCCGTCGACGCGGAGATCGCCGAGACGTCGATCGCCGCCAAGCAAGGAGGAGACGCTCGATGAGCGCTCAGACCACACCGGCCGGCGCCGAGGGCCGAGCGGCATCGCCGGCGCCGATGGTGCTCGCCGAGCACGTGTCGAAGAGCTTCGGCTCCAACGAGGTGCTGAAGGACATCTCGCTCGCGGTCGAGCGAGGAGAGGTGCTCTGCCTCGTCGGTCCTTCGGGCTCGGGCAAGTCGACCTTCCTGCGCTGCATCAACCACCTCGAGCAGGTCTCGTCCGGTCGCCTCTCGGTCGACGGCTCGCCCGTCGGCTATCGCGAGGTCGGCGACAAACTGTACGAGATGCACCCGAAGGATGCCGCCAAGCAGCGCCGCGACATCGGCATGGTGTTCCAGCGGTTCAACCTGTTCCCGCACATGACGGCCCTCGAGAACGTCATGGAGGCGCCGACGCAGGTCAAGGGCGTCTCGAAGTCGCAGGCCAGGGCGCGCGCTCACGAGCTGCTCGCGCGCGTCGGCCTCGCCGAGCGCGCCGACTACTATCCCGCCCACCTCTCGGGCGGGCAGCAGCAGCGGGTCGCGATCGCGCGGGCGCTCGCGATGGATCCGAAGCTCATGCTCTTCGACGAGCCGACGTCGGCGCTCGACCCCGAGCTCGTCGGCGAGGTGCTCGACGTGATGAAGGAGCTCGCGAAGACGGGCATGACCATGATCGTCGTCACGCACGAGATGGGCTTCGCCCGCGAGGTCGCCGACACGCTCGTGTTCATGGACGGCGGAGTGGTCGTCGAGACGGGCGACCCGCGAGAGGTCCTCGCGAACCCGCAGCACGCGCGCACGCAGGCGTTCCTCTCGAAGGTCCTGTAGCCGTCGCGGAGGTGCTGCGGTGGCGGGCCCGCCGGCTCAGCCCTGCAGCACCTTCGTGATGCGCTGGAGCGACACGCTCTCGGCCGCGCGCAGCTCCTGCGCGAAGAGGCTGATGCGCAGCTCCTCGATGAGCCAGCGCGCGCGCACGACGTTCGCCGGTGCATCCGGTGCCAGCGGAATCGTGCCGCCCGCGTCGGCGAACCGTGCGAGCGCCGTCTGCACCTCGTTCATCCACACCCGGTCGCGACCCGGGTTGTCGACGAGCTTGCCGACGCGCATCGTGACGCCTTCGAGGTAGCGCGGCACGTGTCGAAGCCGCTCGAGGCCGGTGCGCGAGACGAACCCCGGGAAGACGAGGCCGGCGAGCTGCTCCTTGGCATCGCTCAAGGCCGGCAGCAGAGCCATGCTGGTCGCCGACTTCACCGTCTTCTCCGCGCTGCGGAGCGCGGTGAGGGTGCGGGCGACGAGGCCGACGGTCTCGAACATCGTGTCCATCACGACACCCGAGACGCGGTCGCGCACGGTGTCGAACTCGAGCTTCGTGAAGAGCATGCCGTCGTCCTTCACGCGGTAGAGCACGTCGTTGACGCACGCCACGAGGCAGTCGGCGAAGAGGGCCGCGGTGCTCGGGTACGGGCTCGTCGCGAGGATGAGCTTCTCGTTGCCCGTGAGGTGCTGCTGCACGTAGTTGACCGGTGACGGCGTCGCGAGCATGAGCAGACGACGGATGCCGCCGGGCATCGCCCGCGCCTGCTCCTCGGGAGTCGCGAGCAGCCTGATGTTCACGGCCGTGCCGTCGTCGATGAGCGCCGGGTAGGCGCGCACCCGGTTGCCGCCGACCGTGGTGTCGACGAAGCGGGGCAGCTCGGCGAAGTCCCAGCTCGTGAGACCCGTGCGCTCGATGCCGGCGCCCGGCGCCTCTCCAGCGGCGGCGATCGAGCCGGGCGTGACCGGGCCGTCGACCTGGCGCGGCCCTCGCGGTCCGCGCTCGCCGCGAGCGGGTGCCGCGAAGGTGTCGGCCACCGCGTCGCGCGCCCGATCGGCGAGCTGCGCCTGGAGCGCCCGGAGGTCCTTGCCGACGGCGAGCTGCTTGCCCCGTCCGTCGACGACGCGGAACGACATCTGCAGGTGCGGCGGGATGCGGTCCATCGCGAAGTCGGCGCCCGTCACGGGAGTGTGGGTGAGCCGCTTGATCACGCCGGCGACCTCGTCGGCGAACGACATGCCCGCCGGGGCATCCGCGTCGCCGAGCTCGGCGACGATCTTCGCGGCCCAGTCGGCCGCGGGCACGACGTTGCGCCGGATCACCTTCGGCAGCGCCTTGATCATCGCGGTGACGAGCTCGGTGCGGAGGCCGGGCACCTGGCGGTCGAACCCCTCGGGGCGGAGCCGCGCGAGCAGCACGAGCGGCACCTGCACGGTGACGCCGTCGTCGGATGCCCCCGGCTCGAAGCGGTACCGCAGCGTGAGCGTCTGGTCGTCCTGTCGCCAGCTCGGCGGGAACGCGTCCTCGTCGATCGCCGGTGCATCCTCGGGGGCGAGCGCCTCGGCCGTCATCGTCAGCAGCTCGGGCGACTCCTGCTTGGCCGCGCGCCACCAGGTCTCGAAGAGCCGGGTCGAGGTGACGTCGGCCGGGATGCGCGCGTCGTAGAACTCGAAGACCGCCTCGTCGTCGAACAGGATGTCGCGGCGACGGCTGCGCTCCTCGACGGCCTCGAGCTCGGCCCGCAGCTTCCGGTTCCTGCGGTCGAAGTCGAAGAGCCGGTCGCGGCGGATGTCGTTCGGCCAGTCGCCCTCGACGAGCGCATGGCGGAGGAAGAGCTCGCGCGCATACGCCCGGTCGACGCGGGAGAGCTGGATCCGCCGGCGGGCGACGATCGGCACCCCGTAGAGCGTCACCTTCTCGTAGGCGACCGCCGCACCCTGCCGCTTCTCCCAGTGCGGCTCGCTGTAGCTGCGCTTGAGGAGCGAACCCGCGAGGGGCTCGGCCCAGGCCGGATCGATCGCCGCGTTCATGCGCGCGAAGAGCCGGCTCGTCTCGACGAGCTCGGCGCTCATGATCGCGTCGGGCTGCTTCTTCGCGAGCGCCGAGCCCGGGAAGATCAGGAAGCGCGACTGCCGGGCGCCGAGGTACTCGCCCTTGGGCTTGCGCCCGCCGGATGGCGCGGCGCCGCGCGTGCCCGACTGCGTCGTGCTCGCGGGGGAGTCCTTCAACCCGATGTGGCTGAGGAGCCCGGCGAGCAGCGACTTGTGGATGAGGTCGGCGTCGGGAGCCGCCCCGCCGCCGGGGGTCCTGTCGTCGATCTCGAGTCCGAGCGGACGACTCATCTGGCGCAGCTGCCGGTAGACGTCGTTCCACTCTCGCACGCGCAGGTAGTTCAGGAACTCGTTCTTGCACATGCGTCGGAACGCGCTCGACCCGAGCTCGCGCTGCTGGGTCTCGAGGTGGTTCCACAGGTTCAGGAGCGTGATGAAGTCGCTCGTCGGGTCGGCGAAGCGAGCGTGCTGCTCGTCGGCCTGCTGGCGGCGCTCGAGCGGACGTTCGCGCGGGTCCTGGATCGTGAGTCCGGCGACGATCGCGAGCACCTCGCGGCTCACGCCGTGCTGCTTGGATTCCACGACCATCCGGCCGAATCGTGGTTCGATCGGGAGTTTCGCGAGGGCGCGGCCGACCTTCGTCAGGCGGTTGCCGGCGGCCGAGCCACTCGGGGCATCGACCGCCCCGAGCTCGCGCAGCAGTTCGACGCCGTCCTTCACGCCGCGGGCGTCGGGCGGGGTGAGGAACGGGAACGCCTCGATGTCGCCGAGGCCGAGCGAGATCATCTGCAGGATGACCGCGGCGAGGTTCGTGCGCAGCACCTCGGGTTCGGTGAACTCCGGACGCCGTGCGAAGTCGTCTTCGGAGTACAGGCGGATCGCGATGCCGTCACTCGTTCGGCCCGAGCGGCCCGAGCGCTGGTTCGCCGAGGCCTGCGAGATCGCCTCGATGGGCAGCCGTTGCACCTTCGAGCGCACCGAGTACCGGCTGATGCGCGCCGTGCCGGCGTCGATCACGTACTTGATGCCGGGCACCGTGAGGCTCGTCTCGGCGACGTTCGTCGCGAGCACCACCCGGCGGCGCACGCCGGCGACGGTCGAGGGCTGGAACACGCGGTGCTGGTCGGCCGCCGAGAGGCGCCCGTAGAGCGGCAGCACCTCGGTGACGGATGCCCCGCGGCCGGAGTAGTGCCCGCGCACCGCCTCTTCGGCGTCGCGGATCTCGTTCTCGCCCGAGAGGAAGACCAGCACGTCGCCGCGAGGTTCGCGGTCGAGTTCGTCGAGCGCCTCGATGATGCCCTGCAGGTAGTCCTTGTCGTCGGCCGGGGCGCGGCCGCCGCCGGCGGGGCCCGCCGGCTCGTCGGGGTCGTCGCTCGCCGAGTCTTCTGCCACGAGCGGGCGATAGCGGATCTCGACGGGGAAGGTGCGACCCGACACCTCGATGATCGGGGCCGGCTCGCCTGCGGCATCCGCGAAGTGCCGCGCGAAACTCTCGGGATCGATCGTCGCGCTCGTGACGATGACCTTCAGGTCGGGGCGCTTCGGCAGCAACTGCTTGAGGTAGCCGAGCAGGAAGTCGATGTTGAGACTGCGCTCGTGCGCCTCGTCGATGATGATCGTGTCGTACCGGCGCAGCATCCGGTCGTGGTGCATCTCGTTCAGCAGGATGCCGTCGGTCATCAGCTTGATGCGGGTCGAGGCGCTGGCCTTGTCGGTGAAGCGCACCTGGTAGCCGACGACCCCGCCGACCTCTTCGCCGAGCTCCTCGGCGATGCGTTCCGCGATCGTGCGGGCGGCGAGCCGCCTGGGCTGCGTGTGGCCGATCGACTCGCGGCCGAGTTCGAGGCAGATCTTCGGCAGCTGCGTGGTCTTGCCCGAGCCGGTCGCGCCGGCCACGATGACGACCTGGTTCTCGCGGATGGCGCGCGCGATCTCCTCACGCTGCCGGGAGACGGGCAGCTCGGCGGGGTAGGTGATCGCAGCAAGCACAGCCCTCCATCGTATGCGGCGCGAGCGGCGTCGTGGGAGAACTCCCTCATGTCGACCGAGGTCGAGAACCTCCGAGCCCTGCCGTATCCGCATGCGGCGCGAGCGGGGTCGTGGGAGAACTCCCATGTCGACCGAGGTCGAGAACCTCTGAGCCCTGCCGTATCCGCCTGCGGCGCGAGCGGGGTCGTGGTAGAGCTCCCTCATGTCGACCGAGGTCGAGGCGCCCGTGAGTCCGGTCGCGTCGCGCGTTCCGGGTGTCGCGGCGCTCGTCGGGTTGCCGTTCGCCCGGGTCGGGCTCGTCGGTCTCGCGGCTGTCGCGACCTGGATCGCGCTCGCGCTGACGACGGAACCCGGGCCGTTCCCGCCCGGCATGCTGTTCGCCGCGGCGACGATGCTGCCGGTGAACGTGTTGTCGATCGTGCTCGTGCGCCGAGCCCTGCACCGTTCGGGCCAGCGCGCCCGCGACCTCATCGACTTCTCATGGCGACGACTCGGACGCGACGTGCTGTGGGGGCTGCTCTGGCTCGCGGTCCTGTGGCTCCCGTTCATCCTCGCGGTCGTCGGCGTGATGTTCGCGCTCCACGGCGGCGCCGCGCTCGAGCGCTTCGAGACGGTCTTCTACGACGCCGATGCCGCTCCGCCGCTGAACCGAGCGTGGCTCACGGTGCTCGCGGTCGTCTCCGTCGTGACGTTCGCGCCCCTGAACGCGCCCGCCGAGGAGCTCATCTACCGCGGCTACTCGCAGTGGGGTCTCGAGCGGCGATGGCCGACGTTCTGGGCGATCGTCGTGCCGTCGGCGATCTTCGCCCTGCAGCACGTCTTCTACGCCGCGACCGCCGACGCCGTGCTCGTCTACCTCGCGGCGTTCTTCGTCTGGGGTCTCGGCTCGGGCCTCATCGTGCATCGCCAGCGCCGGCTGATGCCGATCATCATCGCCCACCTCCTCGTCAACCTCATGACGAGTGCACCGGCGCTCGTGCTGCTGTTCCTGCCCGACTCGGCGTTGGCCTCCTGAGGAATGCGATTCGGCCCGACCCGCTCGTGCGGTTACGGTGTCGACATGGGTGAGCACGAGTTCGAGACCGCGTTCCGCGAGTGGCAGCAGTCGCGCTGGCAGGCGGTCTCCGCACCGCACGGCACGGCGGCCCTGCGGCACACCCACTGGCTCACGAGCGATCCGGCCGAGTTCGCCGGAGCTCCGGGCCGGTGGCGCGCCGAGTCGGCGGACGTCATCGGAGTGCTGCCGAGCGGTGCCGCGGTGCGGCTCTCGCCCGGCGAGGAACTCGACCTCCACGGCGTGCGGCTGCGCGCGTTCGAGCGCGACGGCGCGCTCGCGCTCCGGGTCATCGATCCGGATGCCCCGAGCCGCACCTCGCTCGTCGCGATCGAGGCGTACCCGCCGTCGCGCGAACGCGTCGTGATCGGCCGATTCACGCCGGCAGACGACGGAGCGACCCTCGACGTGACCTCCGTCGACGGCCACGAGTCGAACGATCGCCTCGGCGGCGAGATCGCGCTCGAGATCGACGGCGTCCCCGTCGTGCTCACCGTCACCCGCGACGAGCGGGGTCTCTCAGCAGTGTTCGCCGATGCCACGAGCGGGGGCGAGAGCTATCGCTTCCGGTTCCTCCGGGTGCCGGAACCCGACGTCGACGGCACGGTCGCCGTCGACTTCAACCGCGCCTACCTCCCGCCGTGCGCATTCTCCGACGAGTACGTCTGCCCGCTGCCGCCGCTCGGCAACCGCTGGCCGGTCGCGATCCGCGCGGGGGAGCGGGTCGCGACGCGGCATCCGCTGTCCGACATCGATGCGAACGCCGACGACGAGGCCGACGCCGCCTGATTCGCGGGCAGCGAACCGAGCCGTCGACGGCCGGTGCGCCGTGGTGGGATGAAGCATGACTTCCGTTCCACGCATCCAGCTCAACGACGGCCACTCGATTCCGCAGCTCGGCTTCGGCGTGTTCAAGGTCGACCCCGACGAGACGGTGCGCATCGTGAGCGATGCGCTCGAGGTGGGGTACCGCCACATCGACACCGCGCGCATCTACGGCAACGAGGCGAGGGTCGGCACCGCGCTCGCCGAATCCGGCATCGCGCGTGAACAGCTCTTCATCACCACGAAGCTGTGGAACACCGACCACGGCACGCAGTCGGCATTCGATGCGTTCGACGCGAGCCTCGATCGCCTGGGCCTCGACTACGTCGACCTCTACCTGATCCACTGGCCCTCGCCGAAGGGCGACCGGTACGTCGAGGCATGGAAGGCGCTCGAGCAGATCCGCGAGAGCGGCCGGGCGCGATCGATCGGCGTGTCGAACTTCCTCGTGCCGCACCTCGAGCGGCTGCTCGCCGAGACCGATGTCGTGCCGGCGGTCGACCAGATCGAGCTGCACCCTGCCCACCAGCAGCCGGCGACCGCCGCATTCGCCGAGCAGCACGGCATCGCGATCGAGGCCTGGGGCCCGCTCGGTCAGGGCAAGTACCCGCTCTTCGAGCTGCCCGAGATCGCGGATGCCGCGGACGCGCACGGCAAGAGCCCCGCGCAGGTCGTGATCCGCTGGCACCTGCAGCGCGGCCACATCCTCTTCCCGAAGTCGAACCGGCGCGAGCGCATGGCCGAGAACTTCGACGTCTTCGACTTCGAGCTGAGCGACGCCGAGGTGCAGGCGATCACGGCGCTCGAGCGCGAGGGCCGGGTCGGTTCGCACCCCGACAACGTCGACTGACGGATGTCTCGGATCCCAGCATTTCAGCGCGACACACCCGGGATGCGCGCCGGATTTGCCCGAGTGCCGGGATCCGCGTAAATTCTTACTCATCGCCACGGCGGTGCGGGAAGCGGCTGAGAGATCAGGGCTTCCCGGCCGAGACGGCGAGATTCTTAGCCAAATAGCCTCGTAGTTGCATTGCGACTCGGTGATTTCAAGCCTAAGATGAAACCCCCACTTCAGAACGAACATGATCTTCGGGTCGTGTTTCTCGTTGTGTGAACAACTGCTGTGTCAGTCCGGTGATCTTCAGATCCGAGGGCTGAGTGACATCGAGTGATCGAGTCCGGCAAAAGAAGTGGTACGGTAGACAGGTTGCCCTGAGGGCAGGTCGAGAGACTGAAACTCGGGTGCGTCCGTTCCTTGAGAACTCAACAGCGTGCACTATGTTCAATGCCAAATTATTGAACCCCGACCTCGCCTTTTGGTGGGGGGAGGATTCCTTTGGATTGATGGACAGTCAGTTTGATTGTTCTTTCAGTCAGAGATTGAAACGCTCGATGCCGTCTTCGGATGGTGTTGGAACCATTTTTTTTGGAGAGTTTGATCCTGGCTCAGGACGAACGCTGGCGGCGTGCTTAACACATGCAA